>JBJHDG010000116.1:0-7601 GCA_050486425.1 Pseudomonadales bacterium
GTTGAAGCGGGTGGCAAACCAGGTGGATGCTGACGAAGAAGGGGAGGCGCAGATCAGGATCTGGCCTGAGCTTCACCACAACTTCGATTCAGCCACCACCATCAATCACACCACTCCCTTCGGCGTATTCCGCCACATGCCTGGTACCACCTTCAAACGTGTTCAGAGCCGCACTGTGCCCATGGTATTTGACCTGGCTGAGGACATCCTCGCGTGAGACCACTTCCTTCCGCTGTGAACGACTGCCTTGGGGACATCGTTGTTGCCCCTGTGCAATTCCTGGAGCTGCAATTCGATTCAGAGGTGCTGCGATTGCATACGGACATTGGCGACATCGATACCCTCGGTCAGACCTGGTATGGCATTGGCACGCTCGGAGCGATGAGCCCGGTGGAAGAGTCGGAAGATGGTGCCCCCACTGGATGGGTGGCAGAGCTTTCTGGCATCGATGTCACGCTCCCTGATGGCCAGCGCCTGATTGATGAGGCGCATAACCAAGAGTATCGGGGCCGACCGGCCATCCGGTATCTGTCATTCCGCAACACCATCACTGGCGTCTTGCTGGCGGAGCCCTTTGAGCTGGCCCGCGGCCAGATGGAGAAGATGGTTTTCCTGGATGGTTCGGATGGCATCACCAGCTTACAGGTGACGGTTGAGAGCGAGATGATCCGTCAGAAGCGCCCAGCCATGATCATGATCAGCAACGCTGCGCAGCGCGCCAGGGATCCCGCCGACAGTTCCCTCAGCTTCCTAACGCAAATGGTGCAGCATCGAGTTGAGTGGGGCGTGCGGGGGAGAGCAATAACCATCGGCAACCGCGGAATGATTGGGGAATTTGACTTCAGCAATGAGAGCTGGTGGTGATGGATAGTAACCAAGCCGCCGCCTTGGATCACTGTGTCAGAGAGTTCTATGACAAACCACCCGCTTGGGGCAGCTTCGACTGCTGCCGGTTCGTAGCGCTATACGTCGAGCGGCTTACAGGTCAGAACCCTGGTAGCGCCTATGAGTACGGTGATCGAGGTTCTGCTATGGCCATTTTATCTTCGGTTGGTATGCTGCCTGGCCTTGCCCGGGCGCACCTCGGGGAGCCGCGCGCAGGCAAGCCACAGCCTGGTGATGTGGTGTTCGCGCGTGACATGTTGGCGGTCTTCAACGGCCAGTACTGCATCGGCATGACCGAAGTAGGCCTGCAGCGGTTCACAGCTGAGATTGAGAGTGCCTGGGAGGTTCCATGCCCCAGGCAGTAGCAGGGTGGGTGATCAGCACCTTCGCCCTGGGTGCGGTGGGTTCAGCGATCACCTATGGCGTCGTCTATGGCGCGGTGATTATCGGTGGCTACAAAATGCAGCAACGCGCTGCTGCCAGGGCTGCCAGGGCCGGAAAGCAGGGCCTGCAGGCGCGTGACATTAATATCCGCTCTGGCTCTGAGCCTGCCACGGTAGTTTATGGCCACACCTGGACGGGTGGGGTGCTGAGCTATGCCGACCAGTTTGAGCCGGTTTCAGGATCTTCATTCGAGCTGATCATCGATATCGTGCATGCCAGCCACGAATGTGACGGCATCACCGCCATCCAGCTGGATAACACCATTCTTGAGATTGGTGAGAGCGGCCCCATCAGCAACGCCACGGGCCGGACGGTTAGCGGCCCATGGCATGTGACCGCCTCCGGCCCTGATCGCTGGGCACTCAGTATCGAATGGCACCTAGGTGCGCCTGGTCAGACGGCGAGCCCAATGATGCTCAGCAGATTCCCCATTACTCGCCCTGCATCTGCGACCTATACCGGCCTGACCCATGTGGTCTATAACTTCCATCTGTTCCAGGCGAGCCAGGAGGTATGGCGCAACGGCCAACCGCTCAATTTGCGCGCCCGTTTACGTGGCAAAAAGGTGTACGATCCACGGCTTGACAGCACCAATGGTGGGGACGGTCCTCACCGCCTGGACGATCCAACCACCTTCACCTATTCATCGAACCCCATCCTCTGCGCAGTCGACTATGCGCTGTCGTACACCGACATCAAGGCTGACGAGATTGGCTGGTCGGTAGTGGCCGCCAATGCCGATATCTGCGATGAGACTTCTCACCATGGCGCGGCCAGATACAGCTGCAATGGGGTGTTGAGTCTTGGCGAGAGCCACGAGTCCAACTTCAAGGACATCCTATCCAGCTGCTGTGGTCGATATTTCAAGGCTGCCGGCATCTGGTATTTCGTCGCCGGGGCTTATCAGGCGCCCACGGTGACGCTGGGGCTTGCGGATATCGTTGGTGACGTAGTGGTGGAAACCTCCAACGACCGGGAGGACCTGTTCAACACTGTCAGCGGCACCTATTACCCAACCTCAGATGACACCTTCGGTCAGCGCACGGACTTCAACACTCAACATGATGTGGACCTGCTCAACAACCGTGATCTGGGCGTTCAGTACACCAAACACATCGAGCTGCCATTCACGAGCGAAAACTTCACCGCTCAGCGAGTGGCCTGGAAGGAGCTGCAAACCAGCCGGGCCAGGACCACGTTCCGGGTGCCACTGCGATGGACGGGCCTAAGGCTCCGACCCTGGGACCGTGTGCAGATTACCTATCCCCGTTTTAACTGGAGTAACAAAATATTCCGCGTGCTGCGGGTTAAGATTGGCGGCGATGATGCCCCTGTATCAGCAGTGTTGGTTGAAGACAGCTCGCACTGGTGGGCGGATCCTGAGCCTGAGCAATACATTTCCGGTTCAGAAGATTACTTTGCGCCAACCGCCCCGCAAACCCCTGCAGTGACCCAGCTGATGGCAGTACCGCGGGGAGGCTTTAATCGGGTGTCCTGGGTGATGCCGCTGCTCAGCCAGCAGATTGACCTGGTGCTGGTGTATGCCAGCGAGGATTCAGACTGGGCAAATGCTGAGCTTGTGTGGCAGGGCATGGGCACTTACTACGACCACTATGTGGATGATGAGCGCTTCTACTGGGTGCGGTGCGTGGCCAACGGCCGGTTGTCGATGCGCACGCCTGACAATGATACGTCCACGATCAGCGCCACGCCGTTGCCGGAACCAGAACCGGGCGCCACGGTGGGTGCTGGGTATGGTGATGTGGCCGTTTTCAACGCGGACTTCAATCTCGGCAATGTGGGCTGGACAAGAAGTGGGTCTGGGTGGTCCATTAACACAGGCGGCATCGCCCCAGCCTGGTCTCCGCCTTTCAAAGCTTGGCGATCGGGAATTACTCCCGGCGATGAAGACCTGATCAATGATGTGCGATATCCAGTGCGCCCGGGTAACCGCCTACTGGTAGCTGGGTATGTACTGGCAGAGTCTGGCACCTTCGACGCGATTGGTTGGGGCGTGCAGTGGTATGACGAGGACCGGGAGCCATTATCGCAGGCCTTCACGCCAACCACGCTGCCTGGGGTGATTTCTGGCTGGCAACGGCTGGAGCACGTCTACACGGCCCCGGCCGGTGCTGCGTTTGTCAGTCTGATGGGCGTAGTTCGAAACCACAGTGCGGGCATCATCCAGATTGATAATGGGGTAATGGTGCTGCAGGGCGGTGCCACCGTTGGCGAGAACGTCACTGATTCAGAGGGCCGGCTACTCACCGATCTGGATATTCTGAATGACCGGGCCATGGAGGATGCGCTGGGCGGTCTGAATGCTAACCCGTCATTCCGGATTCAGCGCAGGAATATAGCGGATCATCTTGCCCCGGCCAGCTGGTACCTGCAGAGCGGGACCAACCCCGACCATGCCCCCCGATACTTTGATGACGCCGACCGGGACGAGCTCCATAAGCATTTCGCTGCTGACTACACCATTGCGAACACCGCCATACCGGTTTCGCCGAATACTCGGTACGGGATATTCATCCTTGCCCGCCGAAACACGACCGGCACCTTCTCTGTCCAGATCAACGAATATGACAGCGCCGCGCTCCCGGCCGGAAAGACGTTTGTGGGTACCGGCGGTGGAGAGCTTGACCGTGGCGTGTTTCGAACCCGCATGATTACCGTTGCTGCTGAGAGTATTGGGGATGACTGGGCGCTGATCACAGCCGTTTATCAGCCCACCGTCACAGCCAGGTGGGCAAGCCTGGCCATGAATGCCACCAGCGCCCTCTGGCGGTGTCGGTATGCAATCGTGACCAATGAGGCAACCTGGGGCGCAGCCTGGGGGGTGAACATCTCAGACCCCCACGGCACCCTGCCGGAGAACAATGCAACCCGAGGCGACAACAATCTGATCGTAAACCCTGGTGCTGAGAATGGCGTGGTGGCCCCTCATGCTGTCGCATGGAGCGGTGGGGCCTGGTCAATTTCCGGGTCAACCATGCGCAGCGGCAGCCGGTCCTTCCGCTACTTGGCCACCAGCCAGAACGCGGATGCTTACCTCTTCTTCAACGGCCCAATGAATGCCTCGGCTGGGGACGGCCGCGCATTCGAGAGCGGCATCAAAGTGGTGGGCGGAGAGTCATATCGGTTTTACATCTGGTACAGGGCTGCATCAGCCGGTACCTGGAATCGCATCCAGCTGCAGATGCGATGGGGAGACGCTGATGGTGATTTCGTTGCTAGCAGCGACAGCGGTGCGGTGGTACCAAGCGTCACCACATGGACCAGGCTGGAGGTGGTGGGCACCGCTCCGGCTGCAGCCAGTTGCCTGAATCCCAGGCTGCGAATCATCCATGACGGCAATGGCGGAGATTTATTCTTCGATGACGCAGTCTGTTATCAGCGTCGGGATGCCACTCAGGAAGTCAACGGCCCTGCAGATCCTGGAGCCACCGCTGGCTCAGGCAACTTTGGCGAGGTGACCGCTCGAAATCCCGGCTTTGAGCTGGGGGCGATCGGTTGGGGATCGCCTACGCACGCGAGTATGACCTTCGGCACCGGATCAAGCGCAGCCCATCAGGGGGCCGGCTATCTGGTGTGTGCGTATACGGGCCCGCCGATTAACGCTGAAGTCAGGAACTTGGTGCGGGTACCAGTCACACCCGGGCAACGGGTCAGGGTAAGCGGTTGGGTGCGTACATCTGCTGACGCCGCGTTCACTGAGGTGCGATGGCGCGCAGTGTACTTTAACGATGCCGGCAGCAGTTTCGCCGCCCTGGCGGCTATTCGCACGACTGCATCCACTGGGTGGGTGAGGATTAGGGCTACGGGGTTGGTGCCGGCAGGCGCTGCCAGCATGGCGCTGAACCCCCAGGTCACCGCCTTCAGCGCTGGAGAGGTGTACTGGGATGATGGATGGCTGGAGTTGGATCCGGGCTCATCGGTTGGCGTAGATACCTGGGGGCCAGATGGGCAGATTCTTGGCGGCCTGGATCTGCTGAACGAGAATGCAATGCGCGCGTCCCTGCCGGGGATGAACTTCAATCCGTATATGACCTCATGGACCCATCCCACCGGCCTGGACATGCGACCAAGCGGATGGTGGAGCGCCAACTACGACCACGCGTCGGCGGTCACATACCTGGATCAGGCGGTGCGCGATACGCTGTTGCGAAATGCGACCAGCAACGATCACCTGACGTGCGGCACCGCGATGCGCGTGAACCCGCGCACCCGCTATGAGATTCTGATGCTGGTGCAGAGACCTGGGTCAGAGACTGGGAATGTGCAGCTTTCAGCCCAGGAGTTGGACACGACTCTTCCTTTTGGGAAACAGTTCATCGGGCCATCAGGAACTACGACCGCCTATGATAGCGATGCGAAGGAGGTGCGCACGCGCGCGATTTTGCTTGGAGATCCGGAGGCGGTGGCTCCGAGCTCTTCAGCCTGGTCAATAATTTCTCGCAGCTACCTGCCAAGCCCATCGGCAGCATGGTTCACACCCGCGTTTTCCGTGGCGCCAGAAAGCGGCAGCAACAGGCAGCTGAGAGTGCGATGGTGCATCGTTCGTGAGGTATCCACCTCATCGACCTTGGATTTAATGCGCGTTTTGCATTCTGGAGTTAATACTCAACAGTTTTCTACAGAAGCCTCATCTTGGCCGGATACAAAGGAGCAGGTGGTTTGCACTGCTACATGGACAAATGATACCGGCCGTGTCGCCAATGTGATTGCCACCCACTCCATTTTGGCCGTGCGAAACTTTATGGCGGGTCCAGCATCTGATCATGATGGCATCTCTATATCGACCAGATTCGTGCTCCTGAGAAATGCCACACCAGTCGTAAATCAGCCAGTGGACGCATTCACCATACAGCGCACCATTTCAGACCCAGAAAAGTGGCGGATTGTTGCGGGCTCTGAATGGGTGCAGCTGGAGCCGGGGGAAGCAGTGACCGCACAGATTTTTGTGTGCCAGCGAATCATCGCGTTCGATGAAGTTCACCCAGAAATTGGCCCACAAATCATGTACAGAGATGTTAGTGTTTTGCTCCAGCTGGCTGGAAACTGATGAATAATATCAGAGAATTCACCGTATTTGATGTCGATACAGGCGCTATCCGTTATCACCTGAGCTGCGCGGTAGAACACGTGGCAGCAAATACGCCTCATGGCTGCGACGTGATAGAGGGCCATTTTGATGGCAGAACATGCAGGATAGAGAACGGTGCTCCCGTGTCGGTGGCAGACGCACCTCCGAGCGATCGCCATATGTGGGATGATGCTTGCCAAGAATATGTTCTAAAGCCTGAATTTTCGGCAGCTGAGCGCCGCTGCAGCCGGTTGCTGTCAGCATTGTCCGCTCTAGAGCAGCGTCAACTTCGTCCGCTGCGAGAGTTGGCGGTCAACCCTGATGATCAGGCGGCGAAAGATCGGCTGGCAGAGCTTGAAAATGATGCCGGCGAACTGCGTCGGCAGCTGCAGGAAGCCAGGAGGATACTGGCCTCAACATCCTGATGGCCTCCGATTTGACCCGTATGGCCTCACCCCCACCCGATGGTTTTTGTATATCGTTTGCACCTGCGTGTAGGTGGTAACCACCTGAAACGCCCGATATGCCTTGGGATGTGGCTCCAGCGCCCTGCTGACACCGTACTGCGCCAGGCTGACTGCAGCGCCCCAAAGCAGCACCTGGCCGGCGCTTGGCTGCTCACCGATTATCCGGCGCGTGACCGGGTTTATCTCGACGAAGCACTCATCCCTGCCGGCGTTGATGGTCTGCGCGACGTCCACCAGGTGGAGCGCGTGGAATGGCATCTCGGCCTTAGGCAATGTGCTACACCCCACCGAGCTCATGACGCACAGCGCGCAGAGTGTCAACGTGAAGACCCTGCGCCTGACCAGGGTAGGATGTGTGGGCGCCACCTGCCGAGCCGGCCCGCCTCCCTCCGGTCGGCCATAGTGGTGGGACTGCCGGGAGAGATCGGCGCCCCTCATGACTGCATACTCCAAATGGCCGCGCCGTACACGATGAGCAGCAGGAGCGCTCCGACGAGGTAGGCAGCAACATCTGCGATCCTGCGCTTTAACTTTTTTTCTACACGCATTATACAGTACTCCATTGTGGAAGTTTTTCGCCTTATCGGCGTTCCAGAATGGCGTAACATTTTGATTTATATAGGTGTTTAACTTGGTATCCCACACTGGGGGTGTGGTGGTCGCAGGTTCAAATCCTGCCGTCCCGACCAATCCATCCAATACGACCCAACCAGCGC
>JBJHDG010000117.1:0-7557 GCA_050486425.1 Pseudomonadales bacterium
GGATCAATGCGCAGACTGATCTGCCGCAGCACGGGGTTGTCCAGTGCATAACCCAGATCCAGGTCATCGCCACTGAGAATGGGGTTGGAGACCTTCTCCGGGTTGGGAAAGCTGAAGTGGTAAGGCGAATCCGCATAGGCGGGTGCTTGGGCTTGCAGTCGCGCCAGGGCCTTGATACGGCTTTGCACCTGCTTGGCTTTGGAGGCCTTGGCGCGAAAGCGATCCACGAATTTCTGAATGTGCGCCGCCTGTTGCTGCTGCTGGCGATAGATGGCGGCCTGTTGTGCCAGGCGCTCACCCCGCTGGCGCTCAAAATTCGAGTAGTTGCCCTGATACAGAAACGCCTGGCGGTGTTCCAGGTGCAGGATCTGGGTGGCGATGTTGTCGAGAAAGTCCCGGTCATGGGCGATGGTGATCAGGGTGCCCTGGTAACGCTGCAAATAAGTTTCCAGCCAGAGGATGGCGTCCAGATCCAGGTGGTTGGTGGGTTCATCCAGCAGCAGCAGATCGGAGGGTGCCATCAGCGTTTGCGCCAGGTTCAGGCGGATGCGCCAGCCACCGGAGAAATCCTTATAGGGGCGCTGCATGTCTTCCCCAGCAAAACCCAACCCGTGCAGAATTTCTGCGGCTCTGGCTTCGGCGCTATAGCCGTGCAGATCATCAAAGCGGCTGTGTAAATGCGCCAGGGCTTGCAGGTCATTGCGGGCCTCGGCCTGGGCCAGTTCCCGTTGCAGCTGGCGCAGGGCTTTGTCGCCGTCCAGCACCCAATCCAGGGCGCCGGTGTCGCTGGCCGGGGTTTCCTGTGCCAGGCTGGCAATGCGCCAGCCGGTGGGCACCTGCACGTCGCCGGTTTCCGGCAGCAGACGTCCGCGCAGAACCTGGAACAGGGTGGATTTACCCACACCGTTGCGCCCCACCACGCCCACACGCCAACCCGCATGCAGGGTGAAGCTGAGGTTTTCGAACAGGTCCTGCTCACCGCGCTTGAGCGCGATCTGGCTGAATACAATCATGGGATGCTGTGCGCGCCGGGGCGAAAAGCGGGGAGTTTAGCCTATGCGCGCACCAGGCTGGGGGCAGGTTTCAGGATACGCTCGGCCCGGGCGGGTTCGCCGATCTGACGCGCGCGTTCCACCCAGTCCAGCAGCTGCTGCCACTGGGCCAACTCATCGCGGTATTTGCTGCTGCAGGACAGGTCGAACAGGCCGGTGCCATCTTCTGCCAATTGCGTGTACAGCGGGCTGTCACGGAAGCTGGCGACCAGGGGCAGCTCCAAGCCTTCGGTAACACCCAGCAGGTTGCTGAGTTTGATGGTGTTGCGCCGGGCCCGGTTGGCGATCAGGCCGATGGGCACGGGTTGGGTGCGGAAGTTGCGATGCTTGACCAGGGTGCTGATGAAATTCACCGCGGCGCGCAGATCGATGGCCGAGGGTACCAGAGGCACCAGAATCACCTGTACGCCACGCAGCAGATCATCCAGGTCCCGTTCCGCCACGGCTGAAGGGGTATCCACCACCGCCACCTGAGTATCGGCAGGCATCATGGTCTGGAAGGCGCGGGTGCTGTACATGCCGGTACGGCGATAGGCCTGTACCAGATTGATGCGGGGGAGTTCCGGGCTGCGCTGCTGCCACCAGTGGGTAGAGGACGCCTGGGCGTCGTAGTCGAACAGAGCCACATTCAGGTTGGCATGGGCATAGGCAACCGCCAAGTTGCTGGCTATGGTGGTTTTACCGCAGCCGCCCTTCCCATTGATAACCAGAATTTTTGTTGTGCGGTGGCCTCGCATGTTCAGCTCTTGTGTCTGATGGTGGTCGATGCCGTTGGCAACTATACACAACCGCAACCAGATTCCTACAATATTTTCAAAAGAAATAAAGAGTTGCGGTGAATTTCGCAGGTCGCAGGCAGGATTCGATTATATCGCTATGCTCAATGGCAGGGTATGTTGCCAGACAGCGACAGGTAAGCGCGGCCCGGGCGCTGGTGTGGGGTACCAGGCCCCGGCGTGGGGCCTGGTTCTTGCGGCTATTACGTGCGCTTGAGCAGGTAGGGGCTGACCGCCAGCACCAGGATGCCAATAAAGCTGAGCAAGGCCCAACCGGCCATGCTCAGTCCCAGCAGGCTCCAGTTGGTGGTGCCGCAGGTGCCTGTGCCCATCACCATGGCACGCAGGACTTCCATGGCCGGGAAGACGTCGATCATGTAGTTCAGGCCGGCGCTGCACGCAGGCAGCTGGTCGGCGGGTAGTTGCTGTAGATACAGCTGGCGCAGGGAGAAACCGGAGCCACCCAGCGCGGCCAGGGACACCAGCAGGTTGTACAGGGGGCGACCGGGATTATCGATCAGCGCGATCCAGGCCAGCAGCCCGGCCAGCATGAACCAGAGACGTTGCATCAAGCACAGTGGGCAAGGATCCTGGCCATCCACATGCTCGTAGAACATGGCGGCACTGAGCACTGCGGCCACCAGGCCCAACACCGCCAACATGGCAACATGGTATCTGGTCAAAACGGCGGCTCCTGCAGGCGGCAATCGGATGCGCAAGGTTACCTGGCATTGGCCCTGGGTCAAGGGATGGCGCTGGCCGTCCGGCCCCAGCTGCCCGGCGCCAGCTATGGGCGGGGCTCTGGCAGGGGCGCGCCTGGCAACAGCGGTGCAGGTGTCAGCTGCAGGCGGCCGCTGAGAAAGCGGCGGCTCTCGGCCAACAGCGCTGGATAGTAAGCGTCAAAATCCGCAGCCAGGTTTGCCTCCTCGGCCAGGAACGCCTCCCAGCCTGCCACCGCCAGGCCCGGTTGCTTGAGCCTGGTGCTGATGCGCTGGAAGTTGCGTTGCAGCAGCGCGGTATCTCCGTAGGCCGCAAACAGGTCCCGGGTCCGGGCATGTTGCAGAAAACCCCAGGCTGCCAGGGGCATATGGCGCTGGTGGGCAGCGATGCACTGATAGGCCTGACGGGTAAAGGCATGCACCGGCTGACCATGCCGCTGGCTGAATTGCTGCACCAGAAAATAGTCCGCCACCAGATCCACAAAGATGGGCGCGCAGCGGCGCAGCGTTGGTCCAAAGCGCTGGGCGGAGGCACGCAGGGCTGGTTCCTCGGCACTGAAGGCATCCAGGCGGCGGTGCAGGCGCACGCCCAGCGCCAATGCGCCGGGCAATGGCGGCACCTGGCCCTTGAGGAAGTCACCCAGAAAGCCACCTGCCACCAAATCCGGATGGGCACTGGCCAGGGTGCAATGGGCAAGGAAATTCATGGCAGCCCGAGCGCCTGTGCGGACACCCGTATTGGCTCCGGTATCGGTTTAGACGCTGGCATCCGGCTTCAGGCCGAGTTCGGGCACCGCCAGGTACTGGGCCAGGAAACTGTCGAAATCCAGCACATCCGCCGCTTCCATTTCGCGCTGTGCTTGCAGCGAGGCTGCGCTCATGGCCGCAAATGCCGCCTGACGTTGGGGTGATAACGGGCTGTGCAGCAGCGCCTGCTTGTGAGCATCGGCCAGGGCCAGCACAAAGTGTGCAAACGGTAATTGCTGCGCCCGCATCTGCGCCAGCATGCGTGCGGAGGGCGTGTGTTCCAGATTGCTGAAGTTCGCCTGCTGCTGGGTGAGCACACGCTGGTAGTCATCCCCGCCATGGGCGTTATCCAGCAGCGCAGCAATGGGCTGGATTTGCGTCAGTAATGCCTGGCCCCAGTCACTCAGCGCTACCGGCTTGCCCGCCCGTTGCAGTTGCAGACCCGGGCGGCGGCCTTCCTCTACCACCAGCAATTGATTGGCGGCCATATCGGCAGCTTCTGCCGCCGAGTCTGGCGGGCTGGGCGTGAGCAGGCAATGCAGCAGGAACAGATCCAGGAACCTGATGCTGTCGGCATCGATGCCCAGGGGCAGGAACGGATTCAAATCCAGGCAGCGCACTTCCACGTATTCCACGCCGCGCTGGTGCAGGGCACTGATGGGGCGCTCGCCGGTTTCGGTGCGACGCTTGGGTCTGATGGTGCCGTAGAACTCGTTTTCGATTTGCAGCAAGTTGGCGTTGAGCTGGAGATATTCGTCGCCCCGGCGCACGCCCTTGGCGGCATATTCCGGTTGTTCGTGGGTGAGCGCATGTCGCAGGCTGCGGGTGTAATCGGCCAGGCTGTTATAGGAAACATGCAAACTGGACTGGGCATCGCTTTGATAGCCAAGCCGGCCCATGCGTAATGAAGTGGCGTAGGGCAGATACAATGAGCCTTCATCGAAACTCTGCAGGCGATGGGCCTTGTCCTTGGCGAAGGATTTGCACAGTGAGGGCGATGCGCCCAGCAGCAGAATCAGCAGCCAGGAATGTCGGCGGAAATTGCGGATCAGGCCAAAGTACTGCTGAGTTTGAAACGATTGGCCGGGCTGCGTGCCGACGGCTGTTGCCAGTGCCGGCCAGAGCGCATCCGGTACCGAGAAGTTGTAGTGAATACCGGAAATGGTCTGCATCAAACGGCCATAGCGCACGCCCAAACCCAAACGATACAGGGTCTTGGCGCGACCTATGTTGGAGCTGCCGTACTGACCCACGGGTATATCCGCATCTGCGCCCAGAATGCAGGGCATGCTGGCCGGCCAGAGCAGCTCATTGCCCATGTTGGCGTACACGAACTGATGCACTTCGCGCAGCTCTGCGATACAGGCATCAATGTCTGGGAAGACGCCTGTGATCAGTTCCAACTGGGCTTCACTGAAATCCGTGGTGATATGGGGATGGGTCAGGGGTGAACCCAGTGCAGCCGGGTGCGGGCGCTTGGAAAGGGCGCCACTGGGCTGCACGCGCAGGCTTTCTTTTTCAATGCCGCGCTGCAGCGCGCGCAGCAAACCCAGGTTATCGGGCTGCGCAAGCAACGCGATAACCTGGGGCCGGGGCTGTAACGGATCAGGCGTTGGGGCCATCACTGGGGCCATAAGGGTTCCCGACGGGCTGCCAGCTCCAGGCTGGCCATGAGCGGCCCTTAGCTTTGCGGGCCCGCCGCCACAATCTCCGGCTTCACATCAAAGCGCTTGAAGTTCTCCACGAACTTCTGCGCCAGGCTTTTCGCCGCCGCATCATAGGCCGCCTTGTCGGCCCAAGTGTTGCGCGGATTCAGCAGATTGTCGTCGACACCGTCTACCGCCTTGGGAATGGACAGGTTCAGGCCGGGCAAATGCTCGGTGGGTGCATCCCGCAGCTTGTCGGTCTGGATGGCGTGAATGATGGCGCGGGTGGTGGGAATGGAGAAACGCTTGCCCACGCCATAACCACCGCCGGTCCAGCCGGTGTTGACCAGATACACCTGGGAGTCGAACTCGGCAATACGCTTGATCAGCAGATCCGCATAGACACCGGCCGGACGCGGGAAGAAAGGCGCACCAAAGCAGGTGGAGAAAGTGGCTTTGTAGGCTTCGGTGGAGCCCACTTCGGTGGAGCCTACTTGGGCGGTGTAACCGGACAGGAAGTGATAGGCCGCCGCTTCCTTGGACAGGATGGAGATGGGTGGCAGCACCCCGGAGACATCACAGGTTAGGAAGATGATGGCTTTGGGTTCGCCGGCGCGGTTTTCTTCCACACGGGCCGCAATGTTTTCCAGCGGATAACAGGCGCGGGTGTTTTCTGTCAGGCTGGCATCGGCATAGTCCGGCTCGCGGGTTTCCGGATTGATCACCACGTTTTCCACGATGGCGCCGAAACGAATCGCATCATAAATTACCGGCTCGTTTTCGCGACTGAGATTGATGCACTTGGCGTAGCAGCCGCCTTCCAGGTTGAACACCGTGCCTTTGCCCCAGCCGTGCTCATCATCACCAATCAAAAAGCAATCAGGATCGGCAGAGAGGGTGGTTTTGCCGGTGCCGGAAAGGCCAAAGAACAGGGTGACATCACCTTCCTTGTCCACGTTGGCAGAGCAGTGCATGGGCAGTACATCTTTTTCCGGCAGCAGGAAGTTCTGTACGGAGAACATGCTCTTTTTCATTTCACCGGCGTATTTCATGCCGGCGATCAGCACCTTGCGGTCGGCAAAGTTGATCATCACGGTGCCGTCGCTGTTGGTGCCATCACGGGCCGGGTCACAGACGAATTCAGGCGCATTCACCACTTGCCACAGGGCCTTGCCTTTGGGGTTGTACTGGGCCGGACGGATGAACAGGGAATGGCCGAACAGCGCATGCCAGGCATATTCGGTGGTGACTTCGATAGGCAGATAGTGTTCCGGATCCGCGCCCACATGATAGTGGGAAACAAAGGTATCGCGGCCAGCCAGATGGGTTTGCACCCGATCCCAAAGCGCGTTGAAGATTTCCGGTGCGATGGGCTGGTTCACATTGCCCCAGTCGATAGCGTCCTGGGTGCTGGGTTCCCGCACGATAAAGCGATCCTTGGGCGAGCGGCCGGTGCGCTTGCCGGTGGCAACCACCAGCGCGCCGCTGGCCGCAAACTGGCCTTCACCGCGCAGTATGGCCAGCTCAGCAAGCTGCGCCGCAGAGGGGTCCGTGTAGGTAACTTGTTTTGCGCTGGTATCGATATTCAGTGCCATAAGGATTTCCGACCTGCCTTTGTTGGGTGGATCTGGGTGCTTGTGTATCCCCTGCGGACGGGGCTGCCGGGGGAAAAAGGGCGCCATTATGCCAAAGCGGACCCTGCCTTGCATCGGCGGATTGTTGCGCTATGTAAACAGGCTCGGGCGGGGATGCCGCTGCTGGCCCCACGGCAGCGCGTTTACTCCGCATCCGCCTGCTGTTTGAGCCGGGACAGGGCGCGTCTGGCCTGTTTGTCGGGCTTTTTGGCAGGCGCCAGGGCCCTGGCACCGGTCAGCCGGCGCTGTTCGGCCTGGGTCTGGCGCGCGTTCAGGCTGGCCTGGGTCTCCTGATACAACAGTTGCGCCGCAGGGGCACCACCGCGCTGGCTGGCCAGGGCCAGCACCTGCACCAGCTGCTCGCTCTCACCACGGCTGATGCGCAGTTCATCCCCCACGCTGATTTCCCGGCTGGCTTTGGCGCGTTGGCCATTACAGTGGATCTTGCCGCCATCGATGGCCTGCTTGGCCAGGCTGCGGGTTTTGAAGAAACGTGCCGCCCACAGCCATTTATCCAGCCGCACCTTGGCCAGCGGCATTTTGTTTGGGGCGGCCTCTCCCAGGTTCGTGTTCATGGCATCAGCTCGCTGAAGCAGTGCAGAGGCAGATGGGGCAGATCGGTGCGGGGCGGCTGAGCGGAATCCGGCTGTGCCACTGTGACCAGATGGCGGATGCCGAACTCCGCGGCTGCAGCCAGCACTTTGGGCGTGTCGTCGATAAACAGCGTACGGGCCGGATCCAGTCGTTCCTCGCGGACCAGCTGCTGCCAGAACTGCTGAGCTTCCTTGGGTGCGGCAAAGTCATGGGCGGAATAGGTGTCGTGCAGGTGCCGGGTAAGGCCGGTGACTTCATCCTTGATGCGCAGGCTGTCCCGGTGGGCATTGGTGACCAGCAGCAGCCGACGTCCACCCAGGTGGTTCAGGCGTTGCAGAAAACCCTCCGCACCCGGTCGGTAGCGGATGAGATGACGCAGCTGGCGGTGC
>JBJHDG010000118.1:0-7536 GCA_050486425.1 Pseudomonadales bacterium
GCCCAGCGCTGTGTGCGTGCCGGCGGCAAGCACAACGACCTGGAGAACGTGGGCTACACCGCACGCCATCACACCTTCTTTGAGATGCTGGGCAACTTCAGCTTTGGTGACTACTTCAAGGAGGAAACCATCGGCTGGGCCTGGACCTTCATTACCGAGGTATTGAAGCTGCCCCAGGAGCGGCTTTGGGTGACAGTGCATCCAGAGGATAAGGCTTCCCGGGATATCTGGATCAATCAGATCGGCTTTGATCCTCAGCGGGTGACTGCCCTGGCGGAAAACTTCTGGGCCATGGGCGACACCGGACCTTGCGGCCGCAACACCGAAATTTTTTACGACCATGGCGCGGATGTGGCTGGCGGCCCACCAGGTTCCCCGGATGAGGATGGGGATCGCTATGTGGAATTCTGGAACCTGGTGTTTCCCGAATTCGACCGCTCGCCGGATGGCACGCTCACGCCCCTGGCCAGACCCGGCGTGGACACAGGCATGGGCCTGGAGCGGGTAGCAGCCATCATGCAGGGTGTCCACAGTAACTATGAGATCGATCTGTTTCAGAATTTGAT
Source organism: Pseudomonadales bacterium (assembly GCA_050486425.1). Classification (GTDB taxonomy): domain Bacteria; phylum Pseudomonadota; class Gammaproteobacteria; order Pseudomonadales; family Azotimanducaceae; genus SKXG01. Next base: position 567 of record JBJHDG010000118.1, read on the forward strand.
GCTGGCGGCTGGCGACCGCGCTGGTATCAAGGACAAGGCCCAGATTGTTGCCAACCCCTCACTGCGGGTGATTGCCGACCATATTCGCTCCTGTGCTTTTCTGGTGGCAGACGGCGTACTGCCCAGCAATGAAGATCGGGGTTATGTGCTGCGTCGCATCATCCGGCGGGCGCTGCGTCATGGCTACAAACTGGGTATCAGCCAATCCTTCTTCAGTGGTCTGGTGGCACCACTGGTCCAGGATATGGGCGCTGCCTATCCCATCCTGCGTGAGCGCCAGGCACAGGTGACTAAAACCCTGCTGCGGGAAGAGGAGCGCTTCCAGGAAACCCTGAGTCAGGGCATGGAACTGCTGGAGAAGAATTTTGCCGGTTTGCGCGGCAACACCATTCCAGGTGCCCTGGCGTTCAAGCTTTACGACACCTATGGCTTCCCGCTGGATCTCACCGCGGATGTGGCACGTGAGCGTGGCCTGCAGGTTGATATGGCCGGCTTTGAACAGGCCATGGCCGCCCAGCGGGATCGGGGGCGGGCAGCCAGCAAGTTCGACGCCAACCTCACCCAGCGGGTGCAGGTGGATCAGGCGGTGAGTTTTTCTGGTTACCAACAGTTGCAGGATGATGCTGGCCTGATCGCCCTGTTCCGCCACCAGGGTAATGAGCTGGTGGCCACGGATGCGCTTGAGGCTGGCGAGCAGGGCATCCTGGTTCTGGACCGCACGCCTTTCTATGCCGAGTCCGGTGGTCAGGTGGGCGTCGCCGGTGTAATTCGCACAGAGACCGGCTGCTTTAAGGTGGAGGACACCCTGGTAGGTGGCCGTCAACACCTGCACCAGGGTGAGGTCACCCAGGGCAGTCTGCGCCTGGGCAGCCGGGCGCGGGCCCAGGTGGATGTAGAGCGCCGCCGCCGCACGGCCTTGAACCACTCGGCCACGCATTTGATGCACGCGGCTTTGCGCACTGTGCTGGGCCCTGGTGTGCAGCAGAAGGGCTCCCTGGTGGATGCCCAGCGCCTGCGCTTCGACTTCTCCCATGACGCCCCGCTGACCAGCGCCGAGATTGCCGCCATCGAAGCGCTGGTGAATGACCAGATCCAGGCTAATACTCAAGTGCAGGTGGAACATCTGGCTTATCCCGATGCCCTGGCCAAGGGTGCCATGGCCCTGTTTGGGGAGAAATACGGCGACGAAGTACGGGTGCTGACCATGGGCGATGGCTATTCCATCGAGCTTTGCGGTGGCACCCATGTGCAGCGCACCGGCGATATTGGCCTGTTCCGTATTCTGAGTGAGACCGGTATTGCCGCTGGGGTACGGCGTATTGAGGCGGTCACTGGCCCTGCCGCCCTGGCCTGGATTGCTGATGGTGAAGCGGTGCTCAATGGCGCCGCCACCCGTCTCGGTGCCAACCGCAGTGACCTGTTGGAGAAGCTGGGCCAGTTGCTGGAACAGAATCGCAGCCTGAAGAAGCAGCTGGAGCAGGTGCAGGCCAAAGCCGCTGCCGCCCAGGGTGCCGACCTTGCCGGCCAGGCAGAGGAAATTGCGCCTGGCATTCGCTTTTTGGCTGCTAAGCTTGAAGAGACCGACCCCAAAGCCCTGCTGGGTACCATGGATGTGCTCAAGAGCAAGCTGGGCAGCGCTGCGATTCTGCTGGGTCAGGTGGTGGATGGTCAGGTGAATCTGGTGGCTGGGGTGAGCAAGGATCTCAGTGGCCGCCTGGATGCGGGTGCGCTGATCCGCCGGGTGGCGCCTCTGGTGGGTGCCAAAGGCGGTGGCCGGCCCGACCTGGCCCGGGCTGGTGGTGGTGACAAACCCCAGGCCCTGCCTGAGGTGCTGCAGGCCGCCCGGGACTGGGTGCAAGAGCAGCTGGGTGTGGCGGGCGATTGAGCTTTGTCCCTGGCAGGGGCAAACTCAGGCCATGGATAAATAACAAGCCGTGCCCCAACAGGGGCGCAGCAGACTGGGGCTGCCGGTGGCAGGGTGTACCGGCAGAAAGCAAGGAAGGACGCCCATCAGGGTACAGAAGAGGGAAGGACCATGCTGATTCTCACACGGCGTGTGGGTGAAACCCTGATGGTCGGCGATAACATCGCCATTACGGTCATGGGCGTCAAAGGCAATCAGGTGCGCATTGGTGTCAACGCCCCCAAGGACGTGGCCGTGCACCGGGAAGAAATCTACCAGCGTATCCAGCAAGGTCCGCGCAAGCAGGGCAAGAAAGGCGAGGACGACAAGAACCGCGCCGCCAGCTGAGTCGGTGCCAGTGCCAATGTGATGAATTCAGGCAGGTGCCTGGATAATCTGCAGGCAACTACCTAGAATACGCGCTCTTCCGGAGAGGTGGCCGAGTGGCTGAAGGCGCTCCCCTGCTAAGGGAGTATGGGTTAATAGCTCATCGAGGGTTCGAATCCCTCCCTCTCCGCCAACTTCTCGCTTGTCCGTCTTCGCGTAATGACCATTCCCAGGCAGTCGGATTGGTGGGTTGGGTAATGCTCAACTGGAAGCACAGCCGGGTTCCCATCGCCACCATTTGCCCATTGGTCCGGTATAGATTGCATTGCCAATGGGTTGCCGGATGCTGCGGCCCAGCGGTGAAGCCAATACCTGGTGCGAAGGTGCAGTCAAAAAATTGCACAATGCCATCCAATGGTCCAGCCGACAGCTGAAATTCTGCGCTGCAGATTGCCGGAATCTGGGATAGTGCCGGATCGTTCAAATCCAACTGCAACAAACATTGGGGTGGCGCCAACAGGTTGGCAACGTCCTCAACTGCGAGTAGACGCCGATCGTAACTGCCTGGCATCTGTGCGGGTTGGAGGCAGGCGAAATCCAGGGCACCGATGCGTTGTTCATGTAAAAAGGGAATGCGTTTGTCGACCCGCAGTGATACGGGCACGGCCCAGAGCCGAAACTGGCCGGGTGTAATCTGCCCCCCAGGCGCCAGGAGCCGGTCGCGGAGGTCAGCCAGGTTCGCCACCATATCCTCGTCTACCAGATTCATGCCGATTTGTTCATGCAGAATCACATCGAATTTCACATTTGGACGAAAGCGCTTGCTATGGGTATGGTAAAACCGAATATTGGTTAGACCATTGTGCTGCGCCAAGGCCTGGGCGCGTGTGATCAAGGGGGAATGCTCAATCGCCCAGACATCCGCACCTTGCATGGCTGCCAGACATGCCAGTACGCCAGAACCCGTGCCCACATCCAGGACCCGCATCCCGGGTTGTATCAAGGTCTTGATGGCTTCGCCGTAGGTTTGCATGCGGACCTGATCAGCCAGCATCAGGTCATGCCAAAACAGGTCTGCGAATTGATCTGCGTTTAGGCGCGCGTAGCGTAATCGCCTAAGTTGCAGCAACCGCGTCAGGTTTTTCAGTAGTGTCGACGGAGTCATGCCGGTATGCTGCGAGGGCGGGACTGGGATGTTAGAGGTGGCGCCTGAATCAGGGAATACCGCTGGGGCGGAAATTGCGTAACCAGATTGTAGGTAGCAAAGTCAGTAGCACCAGGGGCAAGGCCAGCAGATTCAGTCCGCGCCAGCCAATCACTGCCTGCAGCACCCCCGCCAACAGCGCACCGGCCACTACCAGGGTAAAGATGAGGAGGTCGTTCAAACCCTGCACTTTACCGCGTTCCGCGGGCTGGTGGGTTTGTACCAGCAAACTGCTGCCGCCCACAAACAGAAAATTCCAACCTACCCCTAACAGCGCCAGTGCCGTAAAGAAGACCGCATAGGCGCTACCGCTGGCCGCCAGGGCGCTGGCACCACCCAGCAGCAGGCCACCGGCCAGGAGTATATTCAGCACGCCAAAGCGGGCGATCAACCAGCCGGTAACGAAGGAGGGCGCAAACATGCCCAAGACATGCCACTGCATCACGCGTGCAATTTGCTGCATATCGTACCCAGCCGCGCCCATGGCCAACGGCGTTGCGGTCATGAGCATGATCATTAACGCGTAACCCATGGCTGCCGCCAGTAGCGCCACCACGAATGCAGGTTGCCGGCAGATTTCCCACAGCGGCCGTTCGTGGCCCGATTGGACATCCGGCTTGGGTGTTGGTATCTGTAATTGGCTTAGCAGGACCATCGCCACCAATGAGCTGGCCAGGATGACCAGGTAAGGGCCGGCTGTGGGTGCGGCCGACCAGAGTTGTTGGCCCAGATTGGCATTCCAGGGCCCGAGGAAGGCGGCCACCACGCCGCCGGCCATGACCAACGAAATCGCCATACTGCGAAAGCTGTCGCTGGCGCAGTCAGCAGCGGCAAATCTGTAGTACATGGCAAAGGCCTGATAGCTGCCCAGTAGCAGATTACCCAGACAGAACAGTACAAACTGCTCGTTGATGATACCCAGGCTGGCCAAGCCACCCCCACCGGCGCCACCGCCAATGGCGCCAACCAGAAAACCGCTACGTCGCCCCACGCGCTTCATCAGCATGGAGGCTGGAAAGGTGGTGATCAGCGCCCCCACTTGCAGCATGGCAATAGGCAGGGTGGCCAGCCGGGGATCCGGGGCCAGATTCAGGCCCACCAGGCCGCTCAGGGTCATAGCAGTGATGGTGGCGATCAGATATAGGATTTGGCTGCCGGTAAGCAGTGCGATATTACGCCATTCGCTTGGCTGTGCTCTCAGTGTGTCCATGCTTGAGTTGGTCATAAGCCCTGACGTTATTGTCATATCTGTGTGAGGTGGACAGTAGCAATCATCCAGCCATTATTACAGCGCCCGTTTGGGCTGACGTGATGCGCGATCTAGGTGCGCTCAGCGTCATTTTCTGCCCCAATCTGCACCGTGCCAAGGCGTGCTGACAACAGCGCAATGACACTCAGCTGTCAGCAAAATTACTGATGTTACAACTTGTAAGTGACGCTTGTTTTGGTGTGCTGATTGGTTATGCTGCGACGCCGTCCGCCCCGATTGAGATGGGGTGGATTGACCAAGAGATCCGTAGAGAACTCGGCATAGGCGCCAGCGGAGGGCCTTTATGACGCGCAAACGCAAAGCAGCACAGGGTGCAGACGCTGCCGTCAACAACAAAGTCATACGCATGCTCACGCTGCTGGGCCATTTGCCACGTACGCCACACAAGGTGACCACGCCCCGGCTGCATGCGTTGCTGCAAGAAGGAGGACATGCGGTAGACATTCGCACGGTTGAGCGCTATATGCTGGAGCTCTGTGAGTCACCACTGTTCCGTGGCTCAATTCTTGCGGATACGCGCGGTAAACCCTATGCCTGGAGTATCTCCCGAGATTTGGAACTGCTGCAGCTCCCCATGGACCCCACCACGGCAGCGCTTTGGGATCTGGTGGGTCGCTATGTACAGCATTTGCTGCCGCGGTCAGCTCAGACCAAAGTGGCACCCTTGATTGAACAGGCACAGCGTTGGCTCTCGCAGCACAAGGTCAGCGGAACCACGCCCTGGCCCAAAAAAGTAGCCTATGTACCTAGAGGTCAACCGCTGCAACCGGCGCAGATCGCGCCAGCCGTGCTTGAGGCAGTGTTTGAAGCTTTGCATAGCGGACAGCAATTGGAAGTTCGTTACAACGACACTACTGAGTCCATGGTGTTGCATCCCAGAGCGCTGGTGGATCGAGGTGTGGTGACCTACCTGGTCGCCAGCGCCTGGGATTATGAAGATTTTCGCCTCTACGCCCTGCATCGTATCCGTCGAGCGCAAATAATGCAGATGCCCATCAAGCGGTTGACGTTTTCGCTGGATGAATTTCTCCAATCCAAGGTGATGGAGCTGCCACATGGGCCGGAAATCAAGCTGAAACTGCGCTTCTATAACGGTGCTGGTCGCCATCTGCTGGAAACACCCTTGAACAACAGTCAAACCTATAAAGTAGAAGTAGATGGCGTCGCCCAGGTAGGTGCGACCTTGCGTGACACCGATGAACTACGTTGGTGGATTCAAGGCTTTGGTGCCAATGTGGAAGTGCTGGCACCCAAGGCGCTGCGTCGGGAGATCGGTGAGGCATTGGCGATGGCGGTGAGTAGATATGCCTAGCCCGGTGCGCGCAAGGCAATTCCCGCCCTGTAGTTCTGTTCCTGGAATGAAGACTGGTAAGGCCATGTTGTTGATGGCCGCGCTGGCACTGACCCTGGTTGCTGACGCCGCTGACGGTCCTATAGCCGTTAGCGCTGATACTTTTGGCTGTATCACCGACATGACCCCGGTGCGCGGATTCTTTGTCAGTAATCTGCTGGGCGATCTGGATGGCACTCTGGCGGTAGCCAATTCTCCGGATGGGGGTGTGTATCCACCGGGTTCGGTCGTTCAGCTGGTGCCCACCGAAGTCATGGTTAAGCAACCGCCTGGCACGAGTCCGGCTACCCGTGACTGGGAATTTATTGAACTGGCCGTCAGCAGCGACGGATCAGAAATCACCGCTCGCGGCTTCTTTGACGTCGTCAATCGCTTTGGCGGCAACTGCTTTGCCTGTCATGTCAAGGCGGAGCCCCAATGGGATTTGATTTGCGAAACTGGGCGTGGTTGTGATCCGTTGCCGTTGAGTCGGGAGGTCATCCAGCGCATACAACAAACCGATCCACGCTGCGATTAGGATCAGTCGCCCCTATGCAAACAGAACTCCTCTCCCCAGCGGGTTCCCTGCAACATCTCCGCCACGCCTTTGCCTATGGCGCAGACGCCGTTTATGCCGGCCAGCCCAGATACAGCCTGCGGGTGCGGGAAAACGAATTCAATCAGCTGGATAACCTGGCGGCGGGCATTGCAGCAGCCCATGCCCAGAGTAAGCAGTTCTATCTGGCCAGCAATATTGCAGCCCATAACGACAAGGTGCGCACCTATCTGCGGGATCTGGAGCCTGTGATTGAGATGGGCCCGGATGCGCTGATCATGTCAGATCCGGGCCTGATCATGTTGGTGCGTGAGCGCTGGCCCGAGCAGCCGATCCATTTGTCGGTACAGGCCAATGCCACCAATTGGGCCAGTGTGCAG
>JBJHDG010000119.1:0-3799 GCA_050486425.1 Pseudomonadales bacterium
CCCAGCTGCAGGCTCAAGCCATTGTCGCTGCGGCCAATGCTGTAACTCAGGCCGGCAATTTCCGCAGGATAGGCATAGGCATTGAATTCGTGCTGCAGCAGACGTGCAAAGAGCGCGGCATGCACCTGATCCTCCACCGTGAGCAGGCCATCACGCAGACCTATGCTCAGATAGGTGGCCGCCCGGGGCGCGCCGAAGGTGCTGTCCTGGGCCAGCCAGATGGCCAGCCCCGGCTCTTCAATCAGCAACCTTGGCTGGGGATCCCGTACCTGCACCAGCGCCAGTTGTTCCGGTACAAAGGGGTTGGGTGCAGGTAGCGCCATGGGGGGCAGGGCCTGGGCGTTGGCGAGCAAGTCTTCCGGTGGCGGCAAGCGCAGTGGTTGTACCGCGTAGGGCACACCGAACCAGGGCTCTATGGCATCACCACCTTGTTGGGGACCGGCCAGTTCCACCAGGACATTGTCGGGGCGCAGGTGGCTTAGAAATTCCTGAATCAGGTCCGCATCAAAGGCCTCCAGCAGAAAGGGTGCCACCAGTCTGTCGTTGACGGGGTACAGCGCCATCCGTGGTGACAGCTGATAGGCCAGGTTCATGGGCGAACTTTTTTCAGCGAAGCGAAAATCCAGTGCCGCCAGTTGTGCCATTTCTTCGTAGCGCCAGGCTTCCACGCCATGCTGGCGGATCAGTTCGATGTAGGCGAACACCGCTGCCTTGATGTCGTCGATGTGCTGCAGGCCCGTGGCCGTAAGGCGCAGGTTGATACTCAGGGTGGCGTTATTGCGGTCGGCACGGCCGGCGCTGGCGCCCAGGGATTCGATCCAGCCCAGTTCCCAGAGCACATCATGCAGGCTGTCCGGCCCTTCATGCCCCAGCAGTTCGGCAATGTACTGGGCCGGCTTGGTGCGGTAGTGGGCGTCCAGCGCCGGAATGGGGAAGGTCAGGCTCAGGTGAGTGTCCTGGCGCAGGGTTTGATACTGCAGGAATTTCGGTAATGCATCTGACGCAAACAGCGATGGCGGGTCTGCCGCCGGCACCAGTGCTCGGCGCGGAATGGCACTGAAATATTCTTTTACCCAGGCTTCCAGCTGGGACATGGGTTGGCTGCCCACCAGTACCAGGGCCATCTCATGGGCGGAATAATGAGCGGCAAAAAAGTCCAGTAACTCTTCCCGCATCTCACCGCTCAGGGTCTCCAGGCTGCCGATATTGAATCTGGAACCAGGGTGTGCCGGATTCAGCACCTGCTTGCGGGTGGCAAAGCCGCGCCAGCCATCATTGCCCAATTGCATCTGGTATTCGGAGTGCACCGCGTGCTTTTCCCGCTCCGCATATTCGGCATCAAACCTGGGCGCGATAAAGAATTGCGCAAAGCGATCCAGCGCGCCTTCCAGATATTCCGGCTGGATATCAAAGAAATAATTGGTGTGATCAGACGCGGTATAGGCATTGTGACGGCCACCATGGGTGGCAATGTAGTTGCCGTAGGCATCCACATCCGCATACTTCTCCGTCCCCAGAAACAGCATGTGCTCCAGGTAGTGGGCCAGGCCCAGTCGATGATCAGGTTCATCGTAGGAGCCGCGGAATACGCTCAGCGAAGCGGCCGCCTTGTCCGCGCCCGGATGCTGCACCAACAGCACCTGCAGGCCGTTGTCCAGCACCAGGTGGCGGTACTGGCGGTCATCGTTGGGACTCTGGTGCAGGCTGCTGCCCGCAGGGAGCTGCCCCCACCAGCTGCAGGCCCCTAACAGCAGGCCGAGGCAGAGCAGGCTGAGACAGCGCAGGTACCAGCGCGGATGGTGGGTGACAGGGTGATGCTGGGACGAAACCGGGTAACTGGGCAAAACGGACTCCTGGGCCTTGGGCGCTGAGCGGGCGATTCTATCAATTCTGATTCATCCCGCATTCAGACTCCGGCCGCTAGATTGAATTCCAAGCCGGATGACCGGTAGTGCAACAGGAGAATTTGAGATGCAAACCGCAAACAGAGCCAAAATACTTCCCGGGGTACTGGCCAGCGTGCTGCTGATCAGCGCCGGTTCCGCCTTGGCCCGGGGTGGTTATGACCATGCCCAGGTGGTGCGGGTAGTGCCCCAGTATGAGCGGGTGAGTTATCAGGTGCCGGTGCAGCGTTGTGAGGTGCAGCAGGTGGCCTACCGGACCCGTTCGGGTTCGGCCGCGGCACCTGTGCTGGGGGCCATTATCGGCGGCGCCATTGGCAATGCGGTGGGTCACGACAAGAGCAACAAGCGGGTGGGCGCCCTGGCGGGTGCAGCCCTGGGCGGTTCCATTGCCTATGATATGAGCCGGCAAGTGGGCTACCGCGACCAGCAGGTGTGTACCCAGGTGTACGAGCGCCATGAGGAACAGCGCCTGACCGGCTATGATGTGACCTACAGGTATCAGGGCCGTCTGTATCAGACCCACACCACATCCCATCCGGGTGATCGGATCAAGGTACGGGTGGATGTGCGGCCGGTGTATTGATCCCAGCACTTAAGCAATTGCAGAGCGTAGTTATGCAGTCAGCAAGCCGCCATACCCAGTACGGGCGCAGACACAGAACCAGGTTGGGCTGGGGCGGCCTGCTGTTGCTGGCATTATTGGCGATGCTGCCGGCACTGCTACCGGCGCTGGGCCTGGCGCAGCAGGGACCACCTGAAGGCACGCCGGCAGCCGGTGCCCAGGCCGGCATCAGTTTGGAGCAAGCCACCGCTATCGTCCGGGCTCGCTATAACGGCCGCATCCTGTCCGCAGCGCCGGCCCGGCGCGGCAATGACGCCGGTTATCGGGTACGGGTGTTGCAGGAGGATGGCCGTGTCATCACGGTCTTCGTGGACAGCCAGGGCCGGATTCGCTAGGGAGCTGACGGCATGCGGGTATTGCTGGTGGAAGATGAAGCCGCCCTGGCCGGGCAACTGCAACAGGAGCTGCGTGCTGCAGGCTATGTGGTGGACCTGGCGGCAGATGGCGCTGAGGGCCTCTATTACGGCACCGAGTACCCTTATGATGTGGCAGTGATCGATCTGGGCCTGCCGAAACTGGATGGCATCAGCCTGATCACCCAGCTGCGTCAGCAGGCACGCAACTTCCCAGTGCTTATCCTCACTGCCCGAGGCAACTGGCAGGATAAGGTGCAAGGGTTGGAAGCGGGCGCTGATGACTATCTCACCAAACCCTTTCATATGCCGGAGCTGTTGGCGCGCTTGAATGCCTTGGTGCGCCGTGCTGCCGGCCACGCCTCCCCGCTGCTGGGCCAACCGCCACTGCAACTGGATACGGCACGTAAGCAAGCACTGCTGCATGGCCAGGAAATTGAACTGACGGCGTTCGAATATCGGGTGTTGGAATACCTGATGCTGAACGGGGGTCGGGTAATTTCCAAAACCGAACTCACCGAGCACCTGTATGAGCAGGACTATGACCGTGACAGTAATGTGCTGGAGGTGTTTATCGGCCGTTTGCGCCGCAAGCTGGATCCGGACGGTCAGCTGCAACCTTTGGTCACCGTGCGTGGTCAGGGCTATCGCTACGCGTTACCGCTGACTACAGCGCACTGAGCGGACCTGTCGTGCGACTCAGGGTGCGCATGCTGCTGATCACCACACTGGTGCTCAGTCTGTCTCTGACTGCAGGTGCAGTACTGCTGGTGCGGGCATTTGGTGCCAGCCTGGAGGCAGGTGCACAGGAACAGTTGCAGGTGCTCATATACAGTTTGCTGGGCGCTGCCGATGACAGTGGTGATGGACTCAGTTTTCCCGAGGCGTTGCCGGAACCCAGGTTGTCACAACCAGAGTCC
>JBJHDG010000119.1:3809-7513 GCA_050486425.1 Pseudomonadales bacterium
GAGTCCGGTCTCTATGCGCTGGTGCGGGATGCCCAGGGCCAACCCTTGTGGCGTTCCACGTCCTATCGCTTGAGTCCAGCGCTGGTGCCGACGCCAGGTGTGGTGCCGGCACTGCCGCCAGGTCGATTCCTGTTCAAGGCTCAGGATGATCACTACCAGATGCACTATCGGGTGACCTGGGATGATGAAGCGGGTGACGCGCAGGTTTATGAATTCATTGTGCTGACCGATCAGGCGCCGTTGCGGGCCAGGCTGGACAGTTTTCGCCGTAGTCTGACGCTGGGTGCGCTACTGGTGATTCTGTTGTTGGTGCTGGTGCAGTATCTGGCCATGTTCTGGGGCTTGCGGCCGGTGCAGCTGATGGCGCAGCGGGTGCAGGCGTTGGAAGCCGGTACCGCGCAGCGCATGGGTACGGATCATCCCCAGGAACTGCTGGGTCTGGCTCTGAGTATCGACAGATTTCTTGAACATGAACGGGAGACCCGGGACAGATACAGGCGCGCCATGGCAGATCTTGCCCACAGTCTGAAAACACCTTTGGCGGTGCTGCGTAATGAGTTGCAGCAACCTGCCCAGGCCGATGTGGCGCTGGTGCAGGACCAGCTGGCGCGGATGGAAGGCAGTGTCAACTACCAACTGTCCCGGCCGCTGGCGGCATCGAGATTGCTGCCGGGTGCGCCGGTCCCGGTTGCGCCGCTGGTGCAGCGCCTGGTGGCAGCGCTGCATAAAGCCTACCGGGACAAAGATGTGCAGGTGCAATTACAACTGAGTGAACTGGCCGTGCACATGGATGAGCCGGATCTGTTGGAAATTCTGGGCAATCTACTCGACAACGCCTTCAAGTATTGCCGCCAGCAGGTGCAGATCAGTTTGCGTCAGGATGCTGGCATTGTGGTACTGCAACTGGATGATGATGGGGTCGGTATCCCTCCGGCCCTGCGCGGTATGGTGTTGGCCCGGGGCGCCCGGGCCGACAGTGTGCGCGCGGGTCAGGGCATTGGTCTGGCCGTGGTGGTGGAGCTGCTGGCCAGCTATCAGGGCGCACTTAGCATCGAGGATTCAACGCTGGGTGGCGCCAGCATCCGCATTATGTTGCCCGGCTAACGCTGCCGGTGTCAGCGCCGCACAGGCCTGCTGCAGCCGCGGTTGCAACTGCGCGCTCATGGGTCCCCAGGGCCCGGCGCTGCACCAGCGCTCCAACACCTGCAGTGCGCTGGGAATGCTTCTGTCACCTTGCTTGAAGCCTTGATTCAGCAGGGCGACCTGCGTCTGCAACCGTTGTTGCTGCTCTGCGGCTGGCGATTCCAGGCCGGCATGAATTTCTGCACTCAGGATCAGCTGGTGACGCTGGGAATCGGCAGCGGCCTGGTCGTCAACGATGGTTTCCGGAGCGCTGTTTAGCCGTGCCAGTCGCGCCTCAAATACAGCCGTTGGCGCGGTGGGCAGCTGCGTCAGCGCGGTCTGCAATTCCTGTTTGGAAAGACTACCTGCACCTGTCGCCAACTCCAGTTGGCCCAGTGCGGTATCAAAATCCGCCAGCGCCAGCAGTTGCTGTCGTGCCGCCAGCCGCTGCTGCGCCTGCAGCAGGTTGCGCCAGGATTGCGCCAGGGTTTTTACCTGTTTCTGCACTGCGCCTGTTGCATCCTTGGCAGCTGTCTGGCGGGAGCTTGTCGCTGGCAGTAACTGTTGCATGTCCTGCAGAAAAGCCTGTAGCGGTGCTGGGTCTGCAGCAGCGGGCGTGGTCTGTTGCAGCAGTTGGGAAAATGCATCGCAGCGCTGTTGTGCGGCCTGAAGCTCTGCCTGCGCTTGCTGCTGGCGCTGCTGTTGGTTCTGTGCTCGGCTGGCAAAGACCTGATCACAGAGGGCGCGAAACTGACGCCACAGGCGTTGGTCCGGGCCGCGTGGTGTGACACCCAGATCGCGCCAGGTGCGTTGTAGGTCCTTCACCTGCGTGATAATGCCCGGTAGATCCGCATCTGTGGCCTGCAGCGCTGCCAGCAGACGTTCGGTCTCCGCAACAATTTCCTGTTTGCGTTGCAGATTGCGCTGCCATTCCGCTTGCAGATGACCGAGCAGTTGCTGACACAGGCTGTCGAATCGCTGCTGGGTCTTGCGCCCGGCCGAGCGATCCACGGGGAAAAATTTGCGCCACTCACTTTGCGCCTTGTGCAGGATGCGCTCGGCCGCTTTCCAATCCGGCGCCGACCAGTCGGTGTGACTGAGATATTTCTCCAGTTCATCGCAAATAATGCCGCGTTGCTGCAGATTGAACTTGCGCTTGCCGGCTTCCGCCTCGAAGTAGCTGCGGCAGGGCTCGAAGGCGCGTTCCGCAGCCTGGTTGAAACGTTCCAGCAGGCGGCGTTCCCGGGGATGGGTGAGGGGGCCCAGTTCCTGCCAGGCCTTGCGCAAGGCGCGGATATGCTCGGCCTGCACCGGTGGATCCATGGGATTGCTGGCCAGGGTTTCAATCTGTTCGCACAGCTCCCGGCGTTTGGGGCTGGTGGCAAAATTCTGCCAGTCTTTGAGTTCCTGCAATTGCGCGCCCAGCAGATGTTGGCGTTGGTGCAGCTGTTTGCCGGCGCCGTCCGGCAGTGCCCGCAGCAGGCGGCGGATTTCCTGATCCAGGCTTACCGCATCCTGCAGATGGCCTTCTTCTATCTGCGTTTGTAGCGCTTGCTGCTGGCTTTTGAGTTGCTCGCAAAGTTGTACGAAGCGTTGATGGCAGTGTTCATCGAAGGCATGCAACTGCGCCTGCCGGGATTGCAATTGCTGTAGCAATGGCGGCAGTGGCTGTGCTTCCGGCCAGGCAATACGCTTGCACAGTTTCTCAATACGGGTTTGGCCGCGGCGCGCATCTTGCTGGGCACGCCAGAGTTGCTGATGGTCGTCAGTGGTAGTGGCGGCCTGAGTATCCGGCTGCAGTGCCAGCAGTGTCTGAGCTTCGTCCTGAGCGGCACGCAAACGCTGCAAGGCGGTGAACAGCAGGGAAAGTTCATGGGTGAGGTCATGAAATTCCGCAGCCAGCTCTGCCGGTGGTGGCACCTGGTCGGCGGCGCTGAGCCAGTGCTGCTGGATCTGGGCGTAGTCGGCCTGGTGCGCATCGGCTCGTACCAGCAGGTCTGCATCCGCTTGCCGGAACTGCGTGGCCAATGCCTGCAGCTGTACCAGGGCCTGGGTGAACACGGCCGGATCTGCGTGCTCGGTAGCAGCGGGCGCTGCCGCAGCACTGGTTGTGCCAGGCTGCAGCCGGGCCAGGGCGAGATTGAAATCCGCTTCCGTGGCCGGTGGCGGTGGTGGTGTCACCTGAAACTGCGCCAGTAGTTTTTCGCTTTCCGCCAGCCGGACCTGATTGGACAGCCAGTCGGTTTGCAGGCGGGCCAAACGGTGTTGCCAAAGTGGGTCTTGGGTGGAGAGGCCATGCAACTGCCGCAGCAGTTGAGTAGCTTGGGTACAGGCCTCGGCATGGTGGGCACGGGCCTGGCGCAGCTGCTCCAGGCGGCTGCGGGCCAGGCGATTCAGGTTCTTGTCCCGGTCCCGGCTCTGGCGCTCCAGCTCCAGCAACTGGGTTTCCTCCACAATCCGTTCCGCCAGCGCCAGCCGTACCCGGGCATTGCGGCTGTCCAGGCTCAGGCGCACCAGCGCCGGTACCGGGGCCAGGGCGATGGCATCCTGCACCAGGGCCGGATCATGGGCACCACGAATGG
>JBJHDG010000120.1:0-7487 GCA_050486425.1 Pseudomonadales bacterium
GTACCTGGACGGATGCCGGCTCCATCATCGACTATCTGATGTTCGCCAAGCAGTATATTGCGCGCTGCGAAGAACGCCATGGCGTGGAGGCGGTAGAGAAGATTCTGGATTCCTGTCATGCCCTGATGAACTACGGTGTGGACAGATACAAGCGGCCCTCACCCATTTCCGCCGAGCAGGAACGCAAGCGGCAACGCGAGCGGGAAGAATATATCCAGCGCAACATCAATGACCTTTGGCGCACCGTGCCCACATCACCCAAGGCCAAGGTGGATGCCGAGTTCGTGTTTCCCAGGGAGCCGCAGGAGAATTTGCTCTATTTTATTGAGAAACATGCACCGCTGCTGGAGCCCTGGCAACGTGAGATCGTGCGCATTGTGCGCAAGATGGCTCAGTATTTTTATCCACAACGTCAGACCCAGGTGATGAATGAAGGCTGGGCCTCGTTTTGGCATTACACTTTGCTGAACGCCCTGTACGATGAACGCAAGGTGTCGGACGCCTTTATGTTCGAATTCCTGCAATCCCATAGCAGTGTGCTCTATCAGCCACCCTATGACAGCCCCTACTACTCCGGCATCAACCCTTACACCCTGGGCTTTGCCATCTACTCGGATTTGCGCCGGATTTGCGAACATCCCACCGAGGAGGATCGGGCCTGGATGCCGGATCTGGCCGGTGCACCCTGGCTGGACACGCTGCATCAGGCCATGCGTGATTTCAAGGACGAAAGTTTCATCCAGCAGTTCCTCTCGCCCAAGGTGATGCGGGATTTGCGCTTGTTTGCGGCCATTGATGACGATGAGGAAGACAGCATCGAGATTGCCGCCATTCACAATCAAAGTGGCTATCGGCGTCTGCGGGAGCTGCTGGCCGCCCAGTACAACCTGGGTGATCGCGAACCCAACATCCAGATTGTGCGCGCCAATGTGCGTGGCGATCGCAGCCTGGTGCTGCAACACAGCATGCACAGACGTCGCCCCCTTGGCGACTCCGCTGATGAAGTGCTCAAGCACCTGTATCGGCTCTGGGGCTTTCCGGTGCACCTGGAATCGGTGGATAACGGCGCTGTGGTTAATCGCCGTAGTTGCCCGATGGAAGTTTCGGACTAGAGCATTCCTGCTACCATCACCTGGCAATTCATCTGGGTGAGCAATCTTTGGACATCTATCTGGTAGGCGGCGCCGTCAGAAACCAGCTGCTGGGGCTGCCGGTGGAGGAGCGCGATTGGGTGGTGGTGGGGGCGACGCCGGCCACCCTCCTGGCCCAGGGTTATCGGCAGGTGGGCCGGGATTTTCCGGTGTTTCTGCATCCGGAGACCGCCGAGGAATATGCCCTGGCCCGCACTGAGCGTAAGAATGGCCGCGGCCACCATGGTTTTGTGGTGCATGCCGGCCCGGATGTCAGCCTGGAAGATGATCTGATCCGGCGCGATCTCACCATCAATGCCATGGCCCAGGCCGCTGATGGCACCCTGATTGATCCCTGGGGCGGCGCCGAAGATTTGCGTGCCCGCCGCCTGCGCCATGTGTCTGATGCTTTTGCTGAGGATCCGCTGCGGGTATTCCGCGTGGCGCGCTTCGCGGCGCGGCTGGCGCCCTTGGGCTTTAGTGTGGCGCCGGAGACGCTGGCGCTGATGCGCGCCATGAGCGCTGCGGAGGAACTGGCGCACTTGTCGGCGGAGCGGGTCTGGCGCGAGCTGCACAAGGCGCTGGCCACACCGGCGCCCGCCGTGTTCTTCCAGGTGCTCGCGGCCGCTGACGCCTTGGCGCACTGGATGCCGGAACTGCCTGCGGTGATACCGGCATTGGCCGCCCACTGGGCGTTATTGCCGGAGCCACTGTCGATGCCGTTGCCGCGCTACGGCGCCCTGGGTTGGCTGCTGTCCGCTGCCGACCTCCAGGCCCTGAGCGAGCGCTTAAAAGCCCCCAATGACTATCGTGAGCTGGGCATGCAGTTGGCGACCTATGGCCGGCAGCTGTGCGCCTGGCAGCAGCTCAGTGCCGAAGCCCTCTTGCAGGCCCTGGAACAGACCGGCGCCCTGCGGCGCAGTGATTGGTGTGCCCAGGTGCTGCGTCTGGCCGGGGCCTGTGGGCAGGTGGATTTGCAGCCGCTGCTGGCGCTGCCGCCGCTGCTGCAGGCGGTGCCCAGCGCGCCGTTGCAGGCCCAGGGTTTGGCCGGTAAGGCGTTGGGCGATGCGCTGCGCGCACAGCGCCTGGCGCTGGTGGGTGCTCACCAACAGGCGGCGTCAACGGGTGGCGCGCAAACCGACGCCTAGCTAAAGTGCCGGCAACTCCGTCATAGGCCAGCGGGCACGGGTCTGAATCACCAGCGGTTCCTGCTGACCGGCTTGCAGCCGCAAAAACCCGGCGTAGGCGATCATGGCGCCGTTGTCGGTGCAGAGCGCCGGCGCCGCGTAGTAGAGCTGCCCGGGCAGGGCCGCTTCCAGCGCCGCCCGCAGGCGCTTGTTGGCGGCCACACCACCGGCGATGACCAGTTGCTGCAAACCGGTTTCGGCCAGCGCCCGCTGACATTTGATGCGCAGGGTGTCCACCACGGCTTCCTCAAAACCCCGGGCAATGTCCGCCTTGTCCTGCGCGCTCAGGGGTTCGTGGTTGCGCACCGCATTCAAGGCCGCAGTTTTCAGGCCGCTGAAGCTGAACATGAGGCCCGGCCTGTCGGTCATGGGGCGGGGGAACGAAAAGCGCCCGGGTACCCCGGTTTCTGCCAGGGCCGCCAGCGCGGGGCCGCCGGGGTAGGGCAGGCCCAGCAACTTGGCGGTTTTGTCGAAGGCTTCGCCGGCGGCGTCATCGATGGATTCACCCAGCAGTTGGTAGCTGCCAATGGCATCCACCCGCACCAGCTGGGTATGGCCGCCGGACACCAGCAAGGCCACAAAGGGCAGGCTGGGTTTGCGTTCCGCCAGCAACGGCGCCAGCAGGTGGCCCTCCATGTGGTGTACCGCCAGGGCCGGGATACCCAGGGCCCAGGCCAGGGCGCGCCCAATGGCGGCGCCCACCATCAGCGCCCCCACCAGGCCAGGGCCGGCGGTATAGGCCACGCCGCCCAGATCCGCCACGTTCAGGCCAGCATCCGCCAGCAGCTGTTTGATCAAGGGCAGGGTTTTGCGGATATGGTCCCGGGATGCCAGCTCCGGCACCACGCCGCCGTATTCCGCGTGCATGGCCACCTGGCTGTACAGGGCCTCGGCCACCAGGCCGCGCTCGGCATGGTAGAGGGCAATGCCGGTTTCATCACAAGAGGTTTCAATACCAAGGACGAGCATGGGGCACCGGGGCAACAGCAGGCTGGGCATCTTAGCGCATCCGCCCCGGCGCCCGCAGCCGGCGCTCGAATTGGTGTGCAGCAGGTGGCTTGGCAGGGGCGCTGGCAGCGAGTACAATCGCCGGCCTTGTGCGGTACCCACTGATTTTGACTGGAGGCTGAGTTCGCGTGCCGAGCGTAAAAGTAAGAGAGAACGAACCCTTTGACGCAGCCCTGCGTCGGTTCAAACGGTCCTGTGAGAAAGCAGGCGTCCTGTCCGAAGTTCGCCGCCGCGAGTTTTACGAAAAGCCCACCAGTGTCCGCAAGCGCAAGGCCGCTGCTGCCGTGAAGCGCCATCAGAAGAAATTACAGCGGGAGACCCGCAAGTTCGACAAACCTTTCTAAGGGTTTGCAACCTGAAGTTTGGAAAGGGCGCCTTGGCGCCCTTTCTGCCCTCTGGCTCCTGGAAATGGGGTCAGGCCGCAGGGCGAGCACTAAGGAGCTGCCATGAGTGATCTGCGTGAACGTCTGCAAAACGAAACCAAGGCCGCCATGCGCGCCCGGGACAAGCAGCGTCTGGGCGTGTTGCGCCTGATCAGTGCCGACATCCAGCGTCTGGAAGTGGATGAGCGCCGCACCCTGGCGGAACCCGATCTGCTGGCGGTACTCAATCGCATGCTGAAACAGCGTCGTGACTCGCTGCAGCAATACCAGGCCGCCGGTCGCGAGGATCTGGCCGCCCAGGAAAGCTACGAGATTGATGTCATCAACGAATTCATGCCGGCCCAGCTTGAGGCTGCGGCACTGCAGGCGCTGATCCAGGCCGCCATTGCCGAGACGGGCGCCAGTGGTGCCAAGGACATGGGCAAGGTGATGAACCTGCTGCGGCCGCAGGTCACCGGTCGCACCGACATGGCGGCGCTGAGCCAGGCGGTCAAAGCCGCCCTGGCCGACTGAGCGCTGCCTGACCCCTGGCGCCGGCTTTCGCCGTGCCGGGGGTCAGGCATAATCCCGGTCCATGGCTGGCCTGATTCCCCAATCCTTTATCAACGACCTGCTGGCGCGTACCGACATCCTGGATGTCATCGACGGCCGTCTGGAGCTGCGCAAGGCCGGGCGCAATCACCTGGCGCTGTGCCCCTTCCATAACGAGAAAAGCCCTTCTTTTAGCGTCAATCAGGAAAAGCAGTTCTATTACTGCTTTGGCTGTGGTGCCACCGGCACTGCGCTGACCTTCCTCATGGAATATGAGCACCTGGATTTTGTCGCGGCGGTGGAACTGCTGGCGCGCCAGGCCGGGGTGGAGGTGCCACGGGAGCAGGGCAGTCAGCCCAAAGGCCCGGACCGCACCCCGCTGTACGAGCTGCTGCAGCAGTGCGCACGTTATTACCAGCAGATGCTGCGCCAGCATGCCCAGGCGCCCAGGGCAGTGGATTATCTGAAAGGCCGCGGCATTCAGGGTGTGACCGTGCGGGATTTCGGCATCGGCTTTGCGCCGCCGGGCTGGGAGGGCTTGCAGGTGGCGCTGCCGGACGCCCGCGCCGCGCAGCTGGAACAGGTGGGCATGCTGATTGCCAACGACCGTGGTGGCCATTACGACCGCTTCCGTGATCGCATCATGTTCCCCATCCGGGACAGCCGCGGCCGGGTGGTGGGCTTTGGCGGCCGGGTGCTGGGCGATGAGCAGCCCAAGTACCTGAATTCCCCGGAAACCCCCGTTTTCCACAAGGGCCAGGAGTTGTACGGTCTGTACGAGGCACGCCGGGCCGTGCGTCAGCTCAGCAGCCTGTTGTTGGTGGAAGGCTATATGGATGTGGTGGCCCTGGCCCAGGCCGGCTTCCCCAATGCGGTGGCCACCCTGGGCACCGCCAGCGGCGAGGCCCACTTCGACAAGCTGTTCCGCACCGTGCCCTTGGTGATCTGCTGTTTCGACGGCGACAACGCCGGTCGGGAAGCGGCCTGGAAAGCGCTGCAAGTCGCGTTGCCGGCGCTGCGGGAAGGTCGGCAACTGAAATTCATGTTTCTGCCCGATGGGGAGGATCCGGATTCTCTGGTGCGCAAGGCCGGCCGGGCCGGCTTTCAGGCCCAGCTGGACGGCGCGCTCAGCGCCTCCGAGTTCCTGTTCCAGCGCCTGAGCAAAGGGCTGGATCTGCGTAATCTGGATGCCCGGGCGCAACTGGCGTCGCTGGCGTTGCCGTTGCTGGCCCAGGTGCCGGAAGGTTTGTTTCGCACCCTGTTGCTCCAGCGGCTGGGTGAATTGACCGAGCTTACCCCTGAGCGTCTGCAGCAGGCGCTGGCCCAAACCGGCAAGCCCCGCAACCAGCCTCAGCCCACCGGGCAAGCCCAGCCCCAGCCGGCGCGACGGCAGACCCTGGCGGCCACCAGCCCCCAGGCAGCCGCCCAACGTGCCCTGGAAGCCAACTTGCTGGCCCTGGCCATCCAGCATCCGGCCTATGTGCGGGAACTGGACAGCCATCGTCAGGCCCAGTTGCTGGGTATGGGGGATTCCCTGCTGATCCAGGTGCTGCGGTTTCTGGTGGAGCAGCCGGAGGCGGATACGGCCAGTTTGCTGGCGTACTGGATGGGTACCCCGGCCTATGGCCAGCTGCGGCAGGCGGCGGAGCGGGAGTTCCTGCTCAGTGGCCCGCCGCTGCGGGCGGAGTTTCAGGATGCTGTGGACAGATACCTGCAGCAGTTGTCCAAGGCTACCCGCCAGCAGCTGATCCAGGCATTGCAGGACAATCCCGCGGATGACAAGGCCCTGCTGGCGCGCTGGCAGGCCTTGATCAGCGGGGCCTCCTGAGCCGGCGAGTTTCGGGCCTTTCCGGGCTAATTCCGGGCCATTTCCGGATTGTGGATTAAACTGAAACAGGGTGGTTGTGCAGGCGGGCGGCAGCTATAATCCGCCGTTTGCCTGAGCCGGCGGCCCTTGGCGGGTGCCCCGGCAGGCCCGGGCTGCGCGTGCAGCCGCCCCGGCGTTCGCGCCACCGCAGTACGACCTTCCCGCCCACGTCATTGTCAGAGGTTACATGAGTACAGACATCAGTCAGCAGCAATCCCGACTCAAGGAATTGATCGCTAAGGGCAAGGAGCAGGGCTTTCTCACCTATGGAGAAGTCAATGACCACCTGCCCGACGACATCTCTGATCCTGATCAGATCGAAGACATTATCGGCATGATCAACGACATGGGGATCACGGTTTACGAAGTGGCCCCGGATGTGGATGAACTGCTCAACGCCGGTGACAATACCACCGATGAGCTGGCTGCCGAAGAAGCCGCTGCTGCCCTGGCGGCCGTGGAAACCGAAGCCGGTCGCACCACCGACCCGGTGCGCATGTACATGCGCGAAATGGGCACGGTAGAACTGCTCACCCGTGAAGGTGAGATCGCCATTGCCAAACGCATCGAAGAAGGCATCCGCGAAATGCTGGCGGCCATGGCCTACTACCCAGGCACCGTGGAATACGTGCTGGAAACCTACAACGAAGCCACCAAGGAAAATCGCCTGGCGGATCTGCTCATCGGCTATCTGGATCCGGTGGACAATGTGCCGGAAGCGGCCCAGGTCAATCTGAACGCGGATGCCGATACCAGCGACGACGACGCCAGCGAGGAAGAAGAAAACAAAGGCCCGGATCCGGAAGAAGCCAAGCGCCGGTTTGCCGCGCTGAAGCGGCAGTACACGAAAACGCAAAAAGCGTTGGAAGCCGCCAAAGGCAGCCGCAGCAAAGCGCCGGTGCAAAAGGAGCTGGAAAAGCTGGGTGAGTTGTTCTCGCCGTTCAAATTGGTGCCCAAGCATTTCGATGAGCTGGTGGAAATGGCCCGCGGCGGACTGGATCGCGTGCGGCGGCAAGAGCGCGCCATGGTGGCAGCCTGTGTGCGTCGCGGCAAACTGCCGCGCAAAGTGTTCCTGAAGGAATACCCTGGCAATGAAACCAGCGTGGCCTGGCTCAACAAGCACATCAAGGCCGGCCATGATTACAGTGACGCCCTGGCGGCCCAGCTGGATGAAATCCAACGTCTGCAGAAAAAGCTCAAGCAGATCTGCTCGGATACCGGCCTTACCGTGGCCGAGATCAAGGACATCAATCGTCGCATCTCCCTGGGCGAAGCCAAAGCCCGGCGCGCCAAGAAAGACATGGTGGAAGCCAACCTGCGCTTGGTGATTTCCATTGCCAAGAAGTACACCAACCGGGGTTTGCAGTTCCTGGATCTGATT
>JBJHDG010000121.1:0-7448 GCA_050486425.1 Pseudomonadales bacterium
CAATACCACCGCTGGCTACATGCAGATCAGCAACCAGGGCTCAGAGCCGGTCACGCTGGTGGCGGCGCAAAGTCCGGCTGCCGGCCGGGTGGAGATCCATACCCATATCCATGATGGCGACATGATGCGCATGCGCGAGCTGGAGAGCCTGGAGCTGCCGCCGGGTGAATCCATTGGTTTCGAGCCAGGCGGTCTGCACCTGATGCTGTTGGAGGTGGAGGCGCTGACCTCGCCGGTCAGCATTGAACTGCAGTTTGTGGGCGCGCCGAATATGACGGTGGCTTTTGATGTACGTTCTCTGCCGGGGATGGCACCCTCTCACGCACATTAACCGGCCAAACCTCAGACTTGCAGGAACCAGCGCCGGCGAAAACCGGCGCTGCCAGGCTAGCGCGCTGGGCGCAACGCCCTACTTGCCCTCGTCGCGGTAACGCAGTGCACTTTCTCTGAGTTCTGCCAACGCATCTTCGCAACCTGTCCAGCCCTGGGTTTTTACCCATTTGCCTGGCTCCAGATCCTTATAGTGCACAAAGAAGTGCTCAATGGAGGCCAACAGTTCCGGCGCCACATCATGCACGTCGCGCACCTTGAGGTAACTGCGGGTGAGATGGTCAGCGGGCACGGCCAGCAGTTTGGCATCGCCGCCGGATTCATCTTCCATGCGCAACATGCCCACCATACGACAGGGGATCACCGTGCCCGGCAACAACGGATGCGGCGTGATCACCAGCACGTCCACCGGATCACCGTCCTGCCCCAGGGTCTGGGACACATAGCCATAATTGCAGGGATAGAACATGGACGTGGCCATGAAGCGGTCGACAAACACCGCGCCTGTGTACTTGTCCACCTCATACTTCACCGGCCCGGTTTGGGCGGGGATCTCGATGATGACATTCACCACATCGGGAAAATCGGGCCCCGGCCCTACCGACATAAGACTCATAGCTGACCTCTTGTAACTGCTGACTGCCGCCGGACCCATGCCGGCAGCCTGTGAAGGGAACGCCGCCACCAGGGGGGGCTCCTGGCGGCGGCGCATTCTACTGGGTTCCGCGTCTAGACCTCAAACGGCGGCAACTTCTTGGGCACCAGCACGGCCTTGAGCTTCACGTACTGAGGCAGGCCGTGCTTGTAGGGAGGCGGATCTTCGCCAGTGATCAGCGGCGCCAGGTACTGGCGGGCGCGACTGGTGATACCAAAGCCATCCTTGCTGATATAGCTGCGCGGCAGCGGCTTCTCCACATTGGCCACCTTGGCCAGGGGCGCCTCACCAATGGTCCATTTGTAAGGCTGATCAGACTTGCGCACGATGATGGGCATCACCGCATTGCGGCCGGCCAGGGCCAGCTCCACCGCCGCCCGCCCCACCGCGTAGGCCTGCTGCACATCCGTGGCCGAGGCGATATGGCGGGCGGCGCGCTGCAAATAGTCCGCCACCGCCCAGTGATATTTGTAACCCAGGCGCTCCTTGATCATGGCCGCCAGGGTGGGCGCCACCCCGCCCAGCTGGGCATGGCCAAAGGCGTCACGGGTGCCAGCATCGGCCAAAAACCGGCCATCGGCGTAGCGTGCACCTTCGGAGACCACGATCACGCAATAACCCTGCTTTTTCACCACGGCCTGGACCTTGGCCATGACCGCGTCCACATCAAAGGGAATTTCCGGAAACAGGATCAGATGCGGTGGATCATCAGGACTGTCCTGGCCCAAACCCGCAGCGGCGGCAATCCAACCCGCATGCCGCCCCATCACTTCCAGAATGAACACCTTGGTGGAGGTTTCGCACATGGACGCCACATCCAACGCCGCCTCCCGGGTGGACACGGCCACATACTTGGCCACCGAACCAAAGCCCGGCGAGCAATCGGTCAGTGGCAGGTCGTTGTCCACGGTTTTTGGAATGCCGATACAGGTGATGGGATAACCCAGCTTGGCGCCCAACTGCGACACCTTGTGTGCGGTATCCTGGGAATCGCCGCCGCCGTTGTAGAAGAAATATCTGATGTTGTGGGCCTTGAATACCTCCAGCAGACGCTGATATTCCCGCGCGTTCTCCTCCAGGGACTTAAGCTTATAGCGACAGGAACCGAAGGCGCCGCTGGGGGTGTAGCGCAGCCCAGCGATGGTACGGGCGGATTCCTTGCTGGTATCAATCAGCTCCTCCCGCAAGGCGCCAATAATGCCGTTGCGCCCGGCGTAGAGCTTGCCGATACGATCTTTGTGCAGGCGGGCCGTTTCGATGACACCGGCGGCCGAGGCATTGATGACGGCGGTAACGCCACCAGACTGGGCGTAAAACGCGTTGGCTTTGGTCATGACAACCTCTGAACTGATGTTTATCTGAACTGTTGTATAACAGGGGACAACCGGGCGGGCGGCATTATACAAGCCGCCCGCGCTGCGCACAGACTTGGTCGGCCTTTGGCAACAACCCCCTTACAACACTGCGAGCCCCTTTACCTTTATGTCAGAATGAGCGGCATCAAGGCGAGGCGTCATGAAAGCCATAGTTCTAACCTTTGTCAGCATCTGCTTGTTGCGACGTGGGCCAGAGGTGGTCCCCACCCATCCCTGGTTCCTGGCCAGCCTGGTGGGCGCCAACATCATGATCAGCCTGCTGCTGATGCTGCAGATGGAACTGCTGCAGCCTCTGCCAGCCCTGGCCTATATCAGCGCCAGCATGACGGCCAGTGCGGCCCTGGTGTGGTTTGCCCTGTATCTGCGTGACTTCGAGTCCAGATTTCCCGCCACCATCACTGCCCTGTTCGGCTGCGACCTGCTGCTGACGACGCTACTGTTGGTGTTGCTGCAGGTACTGCCGGACCATGGCTCCACCTTCGCCCAGAGTCTGGTGGCTCTGATCATGATCTGGTCGGTGGCAGTCTCGGGTTACATCCTGCACCGGGCCCTGCAGATCAGCGTGCTGGCTGGCATTCTGCTGGCACTGGCAGTACTCATCATTGGTGCTGGCTTTGGCGAACTGGCCATGGGTGGTTGATGGCCAGGCACCTGCACATCCTCGGTATCGGTGGCACCCTGATGGGCAGTCTGGCACTGCTGGCGCGGGAAGCGGGCTGGCAGGTGTCCGGCAGTGACAAAGCGCTGTATCCACCCATGAGCGAGCAGCTGGCCGCAGCCGATATCAGCCTGTATGAAGGCTTTGAGCCGGCGCAGCTGACGGGCGCCGACCTGGTGCTGATCGGCAATGCCGGTCTGCCCCGGGGCCATCCAGCGGTGGAGGCGGTGCTGAACCAGGGCCTCCCCTACACCTCCGGCGCCGAGTGGCTGGGCCGGGAAATTCTGCAAGGACGTTGGGTCCTGGCCGCTGCCGGCACCCACGGTAAAACCACCACCGCCAGTCTGCTGGCCTGGATCCTGGCGCATGCCGGGCTTGCGCCCGGCTTTATGATCGGCGGCGTACCCGCCAACTTCCAGCGTTCGGCACGCCTGGGCAGTGACCCGTTTTTTGTGGTGGAAGCCGATGAATATGACACCTCCTACTTTGATCGCCGCGCCAAGTTCGTGCACTACCGGCCACGCACATTGATCATCAACAACCTGGAATACGATCACGCCGATATCTATCCGGATCTGGCCGCCATCAGCGCCCAGTTTCACCTGTTGCTGCGCACTTTGCCGGGCAATGGTCAGCTGGTGGTACCGGCTGCAGATGCCAATGTGGAGGCATTGCTGGCGCAGGGCTGCTGGACGCCACTGACACGGGTGGGTTTGGGGTCGGGCACTGCCAACACGGCGGAATGGCAGGCCGAGTGTCTGCAGGCCGACGGCAGCGCCTTCATCCTGCGGCGCGCCGGCAAGGTGCTGGGACAGGTGCATTGGAGTCAACTCGGCAATCACAATGTCTGCAATGCAGTAGCTGCGGTGGCGGCGGCCAGCCATGCGGGTGTAGCGCCCAACCAGGCACTGGCGGCGCTGGAAAGTTTTACCGGCGTTGCCCGCCGTATGCAGTTGCTGGCCCGCAATGCCCACTGCACCCTATACGATGACTTTGCCCACCATCCCACGGCCATCCGCGCCACCCTGGCAGGTTTGCGTGCTAACGCCGGCCGGGAAGAAATCATCGCGGTGATCGAACCACGCTCCCACACCATGTCCCTGGGCAGTCTGCAGGCGGACCTGCGCACCTGCGTGGCGGATGCCGATCAGGTGTTCTGGTTTCAGGGCAGCAATATCCGCTGGGATTTACCCGCGCTGGCGGCACAAAGCCCGGTACCGGCGCAGGTATTCCAGGACCCAGCGCTGCTATTGCAGGCGTTGCAACCCCTGTTGCAAGCCACACCACAGGCGCAACACCGCCATATCGTATTCATGAGCAACGGCGCCTTTGCTGGCATTCAGCATCAACTGGCCGCCTTGCTGGAGGCTGCCAAACCATGATCCTTAGCCGCACCCTGAACATACGAGGGATCGCGCTGCTGGCGCCCATCTGCCTGTTGTTGGCTGCTTGCGGCAACGACAGCCCGCGTCGTAGCGGGGATGCCAGTGAAGCGAACATTGCTGAGCAAACGCCGCTGCCGGAAGGCGAGCGCATCCTGGGCACCCCACCACTGCACTGGGAGCTGACCTTGCGCAGCTTGAACCCGGAATTGCGTCTGTTGGAATTCCGCCCGCCACTGCCCGAACCCGCAGCCCCTATTGAACCAACTGCCGAGAGCGAAGCAGCAGCGAGCGAAGCTGCGTTAGCACCGCAGCGACCCAGGCTGAAATTCGAAACCTTTATCAGCCAGCCGCTGCCGGATCCGCTGCAAACCCTGGGGGATATTGCCCACGCACTGGAGGAACGCTGCGAGGGCTTCGACTATTTCAACACCTTTGTTGGTAGTGAGAATAATTACCACACGGCGGTGGCGCTCATGGTCTGCCATAAGCACCAGCTCAGTGGCCAGGGTCTGGTGCGCATGAGCAAGGCCATCCGCGGCAACGATCACTTTTATGTGATCACTCGTGATGAACCCACGGCGCCGCTCAGCAGCAGTGACATGGCAGCCCTGTCAGCCGACCGTCCGGACGCCCAGGCGCTGGCAACAGTGGTCGGCGCGCTGTCCCTTTATATGCGCAGTGTGCGCTTGTGTGATGACAATCTGCCGGCACATCCATGCCGACAACCGACACCAAAGCGCTGACAGATCAAAGCAAACTATCGGGCATGCTTTGCAGCCCTGCCGCACCGCCAGCCACTGAGGCTGCCAACGCCTCCGCCTGGGGCAACAGCCGCGCAAAGTAGAAAGTCGCGGTGGCCTGCTTGGCCCGGCCAAAGCTGTCAGTGGGTGCGCAAGCAGCCATCTTGCCCCAGAGCCATGCATAGATACTCAGCCCTACCAGGTGCAGGTAATCGACAGCCACAGCCCCGGCCACATAGACATCCTGTGCGGCCTGTTGCACCAGCAGCTCTGTACAATCATGCAGCCGCGTCAACGCGCTGTTGACTTGCGCACCGAAAGGACCATTCAGAGTGGCCGTATCTGCCGCCAACCAGTCAATGAATGCCAACATGGTGGCACCCTGATCCCGCAGTACCTTGCGCGAAACCAAGTCCATGGCCTGCACACCATTGGTGCCTTCATAAATCTGTGCGATGCGGGCGTCACGCACCAACTGCTCCACGCCGGTTTCCGTGATATAGCCGGCACCACCAAAGACCTGCTGCGCCAGCACTGTACCTTCGAAACCCTTGTCCGTAAGAAAGGCTTTGGCGACCGGTGTCAGCAGCTCCACAAAGCCGGCCGCCTGTTGTTGCACGGCCGCATCTTCAGCGTAGCGGGCCTGATCCAGCGCGCGCCCTACCAGCACCGCAAACGCCCGCCCCGCTTCCACCAATGCCCGCTGCGTGAGCAGCATCCGCCGCACATCCGGATGCAACAGGATGGGATCGGCTGCTGCGGCAGTCTGCTTGTTGCCCGGCGCCTTCCCCTGCAAGCGTTCCGCTGCATAGTGGGCGGCCGCCTGGCTGGCAATGGCCGCCAAACCCAAGCCCTGAATGCCCACGGATAAGCGCTCATAATTCATCATGGTGAACATGGCGGCGAGTCCCTGATTGGGCTTGCCAATCAAATACCCCAGCGCACCATCGTATTCCATTACCGAGGTGGCGCTGCCGTTGATACCCATCTTGTGTTCGATGGACAGGCTACGCACCCCGTTTTGATCACCGGGATTACCCTCAGGATCCGGCAGATACTTGGGCACCAGAAACAGCGAGATGCCCTTGCTGCCCGCGGGCGCATCCGCCAACCGCGCCAACACCAGGTGCACAATGTTTTCCGTCAGGTCATGTTCACCACCGGAAATGAATATTTTTGTGCCGGAAATATGGTACTGACCATCCCGCCCGAGTTCCGCTTTGGTGCGCAATAGTCCCAGATCGGTGCCGGCCTGAGGTTCGGTAAGCGCCATGGCGCCTGCCCAGGTACCATCATAAAGTTTGGGCAGATATAAACGCTTGAGGTTGGTGCTGCCGTGACTGTCGATGCAGTAGGCCGCACCTGCCGTCAGTGTGGCGTAGAGAAACAAACTGGTATTGGTGGCATAAAACATTTCCTCCACCAACACGGTTAACATCTTCGGCAAGCCCTGGCCACCAAAATCGGGATTGCCGGCAATGCCCAGCCATCCGCCTTGTGCCAAGGCGCGAAAGGCTGCGGGAAAACCCTCTGGCGTGAAAACTCGACCTTCTTCCCAGCGACAACCCTTACGATCACCATGGGCGTTCACGGGCAACATCTCTGCCGTGGCCACACGCGCTGCCTGCTCCAACACCGAGCTGGCCAGGTCCATGCTGATGCCGGACATGGCCGGCAAGGTTTCCCAGAGTTCAGGTGCGGCAAACACCTGCTCCAGCAAAAACTGGAAGTCCCGCAATGGTGCCTGGTAGTTCAGCATCAGTCTGATCTCCTATGTGCAGCACCGACTCAAACGTGATCGAAACCCGCAACGGCCGGTGCCAGTAGGCAGTCCGCACCGGCGAGTATGGCGCGGCGATGGGTTTCCGCCCGTGGCAGCATGCGCTGCACGTAGAAGCGTGCGGTATCCAGCTTGCCTTGTAAAAAGGCGTCGCCAACTTCGCTGGCAAGTTTTGCCTGCGCACATCTGGCCATCTGCGCCCAGCTCAGGGTGAGCAGCGCATAACCACTGTAAAGCAGAAAATCCACCGCCGCTGCTGCCACCTCGTCCGGATTGGCCAGAGCGCGCTCACCCAGCCAACCCACCAGCTGCGGCCATTCCTGGGCCAGACGTTCGAGCTCATCCGCCAGCCATGGCAGTTCCGCTGCACGCGCCTGTGCCGCCTCCACCTGCATGTCCGCCACGAACATGCCCAGGGCTTTACCCTGATCCATCAGCGTCTTGCGCCCCAACAGGTCCAACCCCTGAATCTGGGTGGTGCCCTCATAGATCAGGGTGATGCGGCTGTCACGCACATATTGCTC
>JBJHDG010000122.1:0-7403 GCA_050486425.1 Pseudomonadales bacterium
GATGCCGGCAGCGGAGCGCCCAAGGATGGCGTTCAGGGCGGCACCGCCGCCCTGAACGAGCGCGCCACTCACCCTAAGCCAACAACCCCCTCCACCACACCGGCAGCACAACCGGCAGCACTGGCGACCACACCCATAAGGCTCTATCATCTGCGCCCCCGCGCCCGTAGCTCAGCTGGATAGAGCGTTGGCCTCCGGAGCCAAAGGTCACAGGTTCGAATCCTGTCGGGCGCGCCAGTCATCGGCATCGAAGTCCAACCTGCCCTGGGCCAGAAAACCCAGCACCAGATTCTTGAATGCCGGCGCTGCCACCGTACTCAAATGATCTTCCCCCGGCAGCACCGCCAGTTCCGCATGGGGCACCAATGCCTGCAATTCCCGCACCGCATTCAGGCCACCATCCCGTTCTCCCACCACCAGCAACATAGGCATACGCAACTTGCGGATAGCCTCGGGGTCCCGTACCGGCCGGCGCCGCAATTGCACCGCCGCCAAGGCTGCCAGGTCATTGCCGCGCTGACGGTATCTGGCCAGGGCTTCCTCATCGAAACCGGCGGGGTTTTCTGGCGTGGCCCGGGCCAGGCGTGCCTGCTGACGCTGGCTCGCGCTGCTGCTGATGCGTAAACCGGCGCCGCCCAGAATCAGGGTTTTTACTTTCTCCGGGTGTGCCAGCGCCAGATCCAGGGCAATACCGGCACCCATGGCGTAGCCCATGAGATCCGCTCGCTCCAGGTTGCAGGCGGCCATGACTGCCAACACATCCTGCAGCATGGCGTCATCGGCGTAGGCTGCCGCAGCATGGGGCTTATCGCTGTCACCATGGCCACGACAATCCAGCGCCACTACCCGCCGACCCGCACCAGCAAGGGCATCAAACCAGCCACTGGCACGCCAGTTACCTTCCAGACTGGAGGAAAAACCATGTACCAACAGCACTGGCGTGCTGTTGGTGGCTGGACCTGTGTCCTTATAGTGGATGCGGTAGCCTTGGGACTGAACCGTCGGCATGGCGCCTACTCCCGGCTATGGTTCTATACTTGGTCTAATCGTAGTGTCAGTGACTGATCACAGGATGCAGCGCTGATATTGCAAGCTGGTGTCTACAGGCACAAGGGCAGCCGCGGCGGCCGCTGGGAGCCAAACCATGCCGGAGGTTGATGCACCGAGGCCAGATTCCCCCATTGCCGGGCACTGGGATCCAGCCTTTGCCCCGGTGGTGGATGGCTTTCGCGAGAACTTTCGTACCGACGGCGATCTGGGCGCTGCTGCCTGCGTCATGCTGCAAGGCCGGGTGGTACTGGATTTGTGGGGCGGCTACCGGGATGCCGCCTGTCAACATCCCTGGCAAGCCGATACCTTGGTAAACGCATACTCCGTGGGCAAAGGCGTACTGGCAATACTGGCGCTGGACGCCCTGGCGCGAGCAGAGGTGCAACTGGATACGCCGGTGCATCTGCTCTGGCCGGAATTCGCCGGCCAAGGCAAAGACCAGATCAGCCTGCGCCTGCTGCTCAGTCACCAGGCTGGCCTGCCTGCCATCCGCCCCATGCAACCCGCCGGCACCCAATATGACTGGGCACGCATGTGCAGCCTGCTGGCGGCGGAAACCCCGTTTTGGACGCCAGGCCAAGGCCACGGCTATCACGCCAATCATTATGGTTACCTGGTGGGCGAAGTGCTGCGCCGCGCCACCGGACTGCCGCCCGGAGCCCTGTTGCGCGAGCGTCTTACCGGGCCGCTGCAACTGGACTACGGCTGGGGCATGACCAACCAGGAAGCGCCCCGCATTGCCGAGGTGGTACTGACCCATCAGATCAGCATTGAGCTGCAGCAGGAGCAGGCGCAGATGCTGCTTGCCTTGGAGCAGACCAGGGATGGGGTGGTGGATCATGCCGGCATGGTCTGGCGCGGCTATTTCAACCCGCCGGGCATGAGCGGCTATGGCAGTGTGAACACCCCGGCCTGGCGCCAAGCGGTGATTCCCAGTGCCAACGGCCATGGTACGGCGCGGGCCATTGCCGGCATTTACAACCATGTGCTGCACGGCAACTGGCTGCCGACAGAGATCCTGGCGGAGGCTACGCGCATCCAGGCCGATGGCCAGGATCTGGTGTTGGAGCGGCCCTCCCGGTTCGGCCTGGGGTTTCAACTGCCCCAGCCCAAGCGTCCTATCGGCAAGAGTCCCCACGCCTTCGGTCACTTTGGCCATGGCGGTTCCCTGGGGTTTGCCGATCCGGATGCCGGCCTGGCCTTTGCTTATGTGACCAATAAACCCGGGCAACGCTTTCTGGCTTCAAGGGCCAACCGGCTGTTGGATGCGCTGTATCAGGTGCTGGGATAGCGCTCGCGAGCAGTGTTTACCACCGAAGCTGCAATCGCATACCCCAGGCTGGTGCCCTGCCGGCCGGCGCCTCGGACCTGGTGTGGGCCAGATAGGGCTGCACCCGTATCTTGGTGTCCCGACCCAACACCCGATATACAAGCCGGTTGCTAGCGCCTAGTGGATCCGTCGCCACAAACACTGCGCGGTCTCGCCAACGCAGTTGCCCGGTACGCAATACCCTGGCTTTGGTGGCGTCATGCCACTTCACCATGTAATGGCCCCAGGCGGCGCCCACGATGGGTGTAACAAACAGGTCCTGTACGGATGGCTGCTCGAAAATGGCTTCAGCGCCGAATTCAAACAGCGTTGAGAGCAACACCGAATACCAGAAGGCCTCCCAGGGCTCAAAGCCACGCTCGGTAGCGCGCACATAGTAGGCGCCGCCCCAATAGGGATGCAGGATGTAGTTGATGTAGTGCTCATCCTTATCCCAGGCCGGGTTGCGCACGTTTTCCCACCAGGTGCTGACGGTGGTGTCTTCCTTTTGCTCGTCACTCCAACCACTGACGGACTCAGGCAGCACATACAGAATGCCGAGAATGAAAAACTGGTAGCCAAGGAAGTAATAGGTATCGGTGCGAATGCCGTCGTAATCCGGTGTTGCCGGCCTGGACCAAAGGCCAGGATGGGCGAGGATGCGCGGGTCCAGGTCAGCAGGCGTGCTCGCATCGGCAGCCGCCGCCTGATAGCACAGCAGCAGGCCACCCGCACTTGGGGTGCAGGGATCCCAATGCTCCAGAAATCTGGTCTGGGCCTGGGCCTGGGGCCCCGACAGCAGCGTAAGCGCACAGAGCGCAGCTACGCCTATGGTGCCGAAAAAGGCACGCAATGCCTGTATGGAGTAGGACAAAATGATCCCCGACGGCGGTGCATGGCCGGGCGCCACAGTGGCGCCCGGCGGCATTCTACAAGGGTGGCGGGCCATCCTCATAGCCCTTGTCGATGCGACGCACACCTGGAAACAGCAGGCCCAGCACCAGCACGCTCAACGCAAGCAAAGCAGCACTGAGCAGCAGCGCTTCATGAATACCCACGAATTCCGCAGCAGCGCTGATGGGAATCACGCCAATGGGCATGATTCCCATGGCCATCATGTTGATGCTCATGACCCGGCCACGAATTTCCGGCTTCACCGCCAGCTGCACGATGCTCATATTCAGCGCACCATAAAACGCACTGAATATGCTGGTGGCCGCGCCCAGCACCATGGCCAGCCAGAGCCGATCGGCAAAGGCGAAGGCCGCCATGAGCAGCGCCCAGATATAAGCGGTGGCAAACAGAACGCGGCCCTTGTTGCCAATATCACCCACCCGCGCCAGCAGCAAGGATCCCACCAATGCACCCGCACCCAGACCGGCCATCAGCAAGCCCAGATCCTGCGGGCCACCACCCACCACATCCTGATTGAACGCTGGCAGCAGAAAGGAAATGGAGAAGCCAAACGTCATGGGCACAAATCCCAGGATCACCAACCCCAGGATCAGCTTTTCATTGCGCATGTACTGGAACGCCTCGGCCATATCCCCACGCACCGTGGCACCCGGCGCACGCTCAGCGGGATGACCGTGATAATGCATCTGCCAGGTGCTGAGCTGCGCGCCCACGTACAATAAGGCGATAATGAAAAACACCACCCCGGTGCCTTCGGTGGTGGACCAGCCCAACAGTGTGAACAGTGCAATCAAGCCGCCCGCCAAGGCCGGCCCCAGCACCCGTGACAAATTGAATGTGGCGCTTTGTAGCGCCATGGCATTCACCAGATTGTCGCGACTGACAATTTCCGGAATCACCGAGGAGCGTGCCGGCATGGATATGGCCATCACGGTGCCGTTGAACAAACCAAAGTAAATGAAATGCCAGAAGGTGACATGGCCGGTGAAGACGATTATCGCCAGCAACAAGGTGGCCGCAGCATTCAGCCCCTGAGCCACCAGCATCACCTGCTTTTTCTTTACGCGATCCGCCAGCACGCCGCCCACCAGGGAAAACAGCACCGATGGCAACATGAATGACAACATCACCCAGGCAAGGGCCAGTGCCGAGCTGGTCATGTCGTAGATCAGCCAGCCCCGGGCCACCATCTGCATCTGCATGCCAAAGGTGGCTGCCAGATTGGCCAGCCAGAGAAAACGGAAATCGCGTACCGCCAACGCCTCGAACATGCCGGCCCGTCCGGGATGGGCAGGCGCAGCAGGTTCGGCGTTACCGGATAGGTCCATGCCAGAATCTCAGTGTGACTCAGTTAAAGGCAGCGGCAAACAGGGTGCGGGTGTACTCCGCCTGGGGGTTGGCAAAGATTTCCTTGGATGGCCCCTGCTCCACGATCACGCCGTAACGCATCACGATGAGTTCATCCGCCAACGCCCGCACCACTTTCAGATCGTGACTCACAAACAGATAGGCCAGCTTGTGCTTTTGCTGCAAATCCCGCAGCAGATCCACAATCTGCGCCTGTACCGACATATCCAGCGCCGAGGTGGGTTCGTCCAGCACCACGAACCTGGGTTTGAGCACCATGGCCCGGGCAATGGAAATACGCTGGCGTTGGCCGCCAGAAAACTCATGGGGATAACGATCATACATTTCCGCCGTCAGTCCCACTTCCTCTAGCACCGCCAGCACCCTTTCCTGGCGCTCAGTGGCGGCCATTTTGGGATAATGCACCAGCAAGCCTTCCTCGATAATCTGGCCCACGGATAAGCGCGGCGACAGACTGCCGAAAGGATCCTGAAACACAATCTGCATATCTGCCCGCAGTGGCTTTAGCACCTTGGCTTTTTTGTCGTGGATGGACTGGCCATTGAAAACAATGGCGCCTTCAGACTGAATCAAGCGCAACATGGCGAGGCCCAGGGTGGTTTTGCCGGAACCTGATTCTCCCACCACACCCACGGTGTACCCTTCCCGCACCCGCACATTGACATTGTTCACGGCGGTGAAGAAACGTTTGCCGCCAAACCAGCCTTTGGAAATGGCATATTTCACCGTCAGGTTTTCTGCGCGCACCACCTCTGGTGCATCAGCCGGCGCCCGGGCAGGTTCACCCTTGGGCTCCGAAGCCAGCAAGTGTCTGGTATAGGCATGCTGCGGATCAGAAAATACGGCCTGGGTAGCACCAGCCTCCACAATTTCACCCTGATTCATCACCATCACCCGCTCGGCCATGGTGCGCACGATGCCCAGATTGTGGGTAATCAGCAGTAGTGCCATACCCAGCTTCTGCTGCAACTCTTTCAGCAGATCCAGAATCTGGGCCTGAATGGTGACATCCAGCGCCGTGGTGGGCTCATCGGCAATAAGCAGATCAGGTTCATTCGCCAGCGCCATGGCAATCATCACGCGCTGGCGCTGGCCACCGGAGAGTTCATGAGGGAACGCGTCCAAACGTTCCTCGGGATTTTGCAGACCTACCAAGCGCAGCAGCTCCAGGGTGCGATCCCGGGTTTCCATGGGTTTCATGCCGCGATGTACCACCAGGGCTTCACCCACTTGCTTGGCAATGGTGTGCAAGGGATTCAGAGACGTCATGGGTTCCTGAAATACCATGCTCACCTTGCCACCGCGTACACTGCGCAAGGTGTCGGCATTGGCGCCCACCATATTAATGCCGTTGACGCGAATGGCGCCCCGGGGATGCGAAGCCAGCGGATAAGGCAACAGCTGCAACACCGATAACGCCGTTACCGATTTGCCGGAACCAGACTCGCCGACCAGAGCCAGGGTCTCGCCAGCATCAATATGCAGTGACACGCCTCTCACCACGTCCTTACTGCCAAACCGAACCCAAAGATCTTCAATATCCAGTACGCGCTTGGCCATGGCTTAGGACTCCTGCACTGCGCGTCTGGGATCAAAGGCATCCCGCACTGCTTCACCGATAAAAATCAGCAGCGTCAATAAAATGGCCAGCGAGAAGAAGCCCGTCAGGCCCAGCCAGGGCGCATGAATATTGTTGCGCCCCTGTTGCAACAGTTCACCCATGGATGGCGAGCCTGCCGGCAAGCCAAA
The DNA here is from genome assembly GCA_050486425.1 of Pseudomonadales bacterium. Classification (GTDB taxonomy): domain Bacteria; phylum Pseudomonadota; class Gammaproteobacteria; order Pseudomonadales; family Azotimanducaceae; genus SKXG01. The sequence continues at coordinate 6,392 of JBJHDG010000122.1, forward strand.
ACCGAGAAAATCCAGCGCAGTTAAAATGGTGATGGAACTGGTAAGAATAAATGGCAGAAAGGTCAGCGTGGCTACCATGGCGTTAGGAAACACATGCTTGCGCATGATGGTGATGTTGGATACACCCAGCGCGCGCGCCGCCCGCACATAATCAAAGTTGCGTGCCCGCAGAAATTCTGCCCGCACCACATTCACCAGCGCCATCCAGGAAAACAGCAGCAGCAATGCCAGCAAATATTTGGGGCTGGGCTCAACAATACTGGCGAGGATAATCAGCATCAGCAGCACCGGCAGACCGGCCCAGATTTCCACCACCCGCTGCCCCACCAGATCCACCCAGCCGCCAAAATAGCCCTGCACCGCGCCTACGGTGATGCCGATGATGGAGCTGAAAAAAGTCAGCGTGAGGCCGAACAAAATGGAAAGTCGCAGTCCGTACAGCAAGCGTGCGGCCACGTCCTTGGCCACATCATCCGTGCCCAGCCAATGCCGTCGCGACGGTGGCATTGGCACGGGCACATCCACAAAGCGGTCAATGGTGCGGTAGCTGTATCTGATGGGAGGCCAGATCATCCAGCCACCGGATTCCAGAATCAGGTTCTGCACGTAGGGGTCCTTGTACTCAGCCTCAATGGGCAAGTCGCCACCAATCTCGCGTTCCAGATAAATTTTGAAAATGGGGAAGTGCAAACGACCTTCGTACTGGAACACCAAGGGCTTGTCATTGGCCAGCAGGTCGGCGCACATCACAGTGACAAAAATAAAGCCAAACAACCACAGCGAATAATAGCCACGCCTGTTGGCTTTGAAATTGGCCCAGCGCCGACGAGTTAGAGGGCTGAACCTGATCATACGGATCTGTTCTCGAAGTCGATGCGTGGATCCACGAACACATATACGATATCGCCAATGATGTTCATCACCAGACCCAGCAAGGTAAAGAAAAACAGGGTGCCGAAAATCACCGGATAATCGCGACTGAGCACAGCTTCAAATCCCAGCAGCCCCAGAC
>JBJHDG010000123.1:0-7390 GCA_050486425.1 Pseudomonadales bacterium
ACCTTTGTCAGCGCCGCCGTCAGCGTCGTCTTACCGTGGTCAACATGCCCAATGGTGCCCACGTTCACGTGCGGCTTGGTGCGTTCAAATTTTGCTTTGGCCATGGTTATTCCTCTGCCTGTCTGATTACCTGGTCTTATGTGTTGAAAGCGACGCCCGCTAACCGGGCGTCACCACTATGAAGCCTTCTTGATAATGCCTTGTGCAATGTTGTCCGGCACTTCCTGATACTTGGAGAATTCCATCGTATAGTTGGCCCGGCCCTGGGTGGCTGAACGCAGATCGGTGGAATATCCGAACATTTCCGCCAGCGGCACCTGAGCGCGGATGATCTTACCAGCCGGATTCTCATCCATGCCTTCGATCATGCCGCGACGTCGATTCAGGTCACCAACCACATCACCCATGTAATCTTCCGGCGTAACCACTTCCACCTTCATGATGGGCTCCAGCAACACCGGATTGGCCTTCAGCGCACCGGCCTTCATTGCCATGGAGCCGGCGATCTTGAACGCCATCTCCGAGGAGTCCACTTCGTGGAAGGAGCCATCGAACAGGGTTGCCCTGACGCCAATCAGCGGATAGCCGGCAAGACAGCCGTTTTCCATTTGCTCTTGCATACCCTTGTTAACCGCCGGAATGTATTCGCGCGGTACCACACCACCCACGACTTCATCCACAAACTGGTAGATGCTGCCATCTTCCTGCTCCGGCAGCGGCTCCAGGCGCACCCAGACATGGCCGTATTGGCCGCGACCACCGGACTGACGCACAAACTTGCCTTCCACTTCCACCTTGCTGCGAATGGTCTCGCGATAGGCAACCTGGGGCTTACCGATGTTGGCTTCCACCTTGAATTCACGCTTCATACGATCGACGATGATTTCCAGGTGCAATTCACCCATACCGGCAATGATGGTCTGGCCGGTTTCTTCATCGGTACGCACACGGAATGACGGGTCTTCCTGCGCCAATTTGCTGAGCGCGATGCCCATCTTCTCCTGGTCCTGCACCGACTTGGGCTCTACCGCCACAGAAATCACCGGCTCGGGGAATTCCATCCGCTCCAGGGTGATGACATTGCTCATGTCACACAGGGTATCCCCGGTGGTGGTGTCCTTCAGACCAATGGCGGCAGCAATATCACCAGCGCGCACTTCCTTGATCTCTTCCCGGTTATTGGCGTGCATCTGCACCATCCGGCCCACGCGCTCACGCTTGCCTTTAACCGCGTTGAACACCTGGTCACCGGAACTCAGCACACCCGAGTAAACCCGGAAGAAGGTCAGCGTGCCCACATAGGGGTCGGTAGCAATCTTAAACGCCAGCGCGGCGAACGGCTCTTCGTCACCGGATTTGCGATGTGCCGGCGTCTCACCATCGTCCAGCACGCCCTCGATGGCTTTTACCTCCGTTGGTGAGGGCAAGTATTCCACCACGGCGTCGAGCATGGCTTGCACACCCTTGTTCTTGAAAGCGCTGCCGCAAAGTGCAGGCACAATCTCGTTGGCAATGGTACGCGCCCGCAGACCGGCCTTGATTTCAGCCTCGGTGAGCTCGCCGCCTTCCAGGTATTTGTTCATCAGCTCATCATTGGCTTCAGCGGCAGCTTCCACCATGAACTCATGCCATTTCTTTGCTTCTTCCTCCAACTCGGCAGGAATAGGGCCATACTCAAAGGTGGTGCCCTGGTTCTCTTCGTTCCAGTGAATCGCCTTCATTTTTACCAGATCGATCACGCCTTTGAAGTTTTCTTCAGCGCCAATATTGAGCTGAATGGGCACTGGGTAGGCACCCAGGCGCTTCTTAACCTGTTCAACCACGCGCAGGAAGTTGGCACCAGGGCGGTCCATCTTGTTCACGAACACCAGACGGGGTACTTCGTACTTGTTGGCCTGACGCCATACGGTTTCAGACTGGGGCTCCACACCAGAGGTGCCGCAGAACACAACCACAGCGCCATCCAGCACGCGCAGGGAACGCTCCACCTCAATGGTGAAATCCACGTGTCCGGGCGTATCAATGATATTGACGCGGTGCTGTTCGAACTGCTTGTCCATACCTGTCCAGAAACAGGTGGTGGCCGCTGACGTAATGGTGATGCCGCGCTCCTGCTCCTGCTCCATCCAGTCCATTACGGCAGCACCGTCATGCACCTCACCCAACTTGTGAGAGACGCCGGTATAGAACAGAACCCGCTCCGTAGTGGTGGTCTTGCCCGCATCCACGTGCGCGCAGATACCAATATTGCGGTAGCGGTTAATGGGAGTGGTGCGCGGCATATTGCTCTCCGTAACTCTGGTGCGCGACTGGCGCGCACCGTTCAAAAACTATTCAGGATGACAACCGGGCTTGGCAGCCCTATGACATCAGAACCTGTAGTGCGAGAAGGCCCGGTTGGCTTCCGCCATACGGTGGGTATCTTCACGCTTGCGAACGGCGTTACCACGCCCTTCAGCAGCATCCATGAATTCGCCCGCCAAGCGGGCGGCCATGGACTTCTCGCCGCGCTTGCGGGCACTGTCCACAATCCAGCGCATGGCCAACGCTTCGCGGCGGGACGGCCGCACTTCAACCGGCACCTGGTAGGTAGCACCACCCACACGGCGGGACTTCACTTCCACCATGGGCGCAACGGCATCCAGTGCTTTCTCAAACACATCTACCGGCTGCGGGTTGCCCCGCTCAACAATGCGATCCAGCGCACCGTAGACAATACGCTCCGCGACCGCCTTCTTGCCGCTCACCATCACATGGTTGATGAACTTGGCCAGGGTCTGATTGTGGAACTTGGGATCAGGAAGAATTTCGCGCTTGGCAGCGACACGCCTTCTTGGCATGGGAATGCTCCTCGTTATTCAGGTTTGCCCGGCACTTGGGCGGCTGTGATACCGCGGACCGGCCTTACTGAGGTTGAAAAAATAGTTACTTGGGTCGTTTGGTGCCGTACTTGGAACGTGCCTGACGTCGATCGGTTACGCCAGAGGTGTCCAGCGTGCCGCGCACGGTGTGATAACGCACACCCGGCAGGTCTTTAACCCGGCCACCACGGATCAGGACCACCGAGTGCTCCTGCAGGTTATGGCCTTCACCACCAATATAGGAGGCCACTTCGTAGCCATTGGTGAGCCGTACCCGGCACACCTTGCGCAGGGCTGAGTTCGGCTTTTTCGGCGTGGTGGTGTACACCCGGGTACAAACGCCACGGCGCTGGGGACAGCCTTGCAGGGCTGGCACCTGGTTCTTTTCAATCTTGCGCTTGCGCGGTTTCCGCACCAGCTGGCTGACAGTAGCCATTCTTAATCTCCGTCATACGACCCGGCAGGGCAGTCGCCCCGCAGAAAGGTGCGCGATTGTAATCATCCCCCGGAACGCAGGCAAGCACTGCCGCGTCCGGGAGTAGCATCAGGGCGGATGTCAGACAAACTCTGCCAGCCGCCGGCCGTTCAGTTGCCGGTGGAGCTCAGGGCTTCCGACAGTGCGGCTTCCACTTCATCAGCCGTTGCCCCCTGCTCTTTCGCCAGGCGGGCCGCCAGATCCGCTTCCCGGCGGCGCTTGCGCTCGCTGTGATAGGTCAGGCCGGTTCCAGCCGGAATCAGTCTTCCCACCACCACGTTCTCCTTCAAGCCACGCAGGGAATCCCGCTTGCCGGTAACCGCAGCCTCAGTCAATACCCGGGTGGTTTCCTGGAAGGAAGCCGCGGACAAGAACGATTCCGTGGCCAACGAGGCCTTGGTGATACCCAGCAGCACACGTTCGAACCTGGCCGGGGTCTTGCCTTCCGCCAACAGCCGCTCATTCTCTTCCCTGATGGTGGCGTATTCCGCCTGCTCACCACGGATAAAGGTGGAGTCGCCGGAATCCAGCACCTCCACCTTGCGCAGCATCTGGCGCACGATGACCTCAATGTGCTTGTCATTGATGGTCACACCCTGCAGCCGGTACACCTCCTGAATTTCGTTGATGATGTACTTGGCCAGGTCATCCACACCCTTCAGGCGCAGAATGTCATGGGGAGACGGCGGGCCGTCAGACACCACTTCACCACGTTCCACGGTTTCACCCTCGAAGACACCGATGTTGCGCCACTTGGGAATCAGGGTCTCGAAGGCATCGCCTTCGGCCGGGGTGATCACCAAGCGGCGCTTGCCCTTGGTTTCCTTACCAAAGCTGACGGTGCCTGAGGCCTCGGCCAGAATGGCCGGTTCTTTCGGCTTCCGCGCTTCGAACAGGTCTGCCACCCGGGGCAGACCGCCGGTGATGTCCTTGGTCTTGGAGCCAGCCTGGGGAATCCGCGCAATAACGTGGCCCACACCCACCTGCTCACCATCCTCCAGATTCAGAATGGCATCCGCCGGCAGGAAGTACTGTGCCGGAATATCACTACCGGCCAGCGTTACCTCTTCACCCTTGGCATCTACCAGACGCACGGACGGCCGCAGATCCTTGCCCGCGCTGGGCCGATCCTTGGGATCCATCACGCTGATGTTGGTGAGACCAGTCAGCTCATCGGTCTGCCGGTTGATGGAGAGCCCTTCCTCCATATCCTGCAGCACCACCGTACCCGCCACTTCGGTGATGATGGGGTGGGTATGCGGATCCCACTGGGCAATCATCTGCCCGGCGTCCACATGCTCACCTTCATTAACCGTAATCACGGCACCATAAGGCAGCTTGTAGCGCTCCCGCTCCCGACCCTGACTGTCGGCGATGGCAATTTCACCGCTACGGGATACCGCCACCAGTTCACCGGTTTCCCGTTGCACGGTCTTCAGGTTGTGCAGACGAACATTGCCGCCATGACGCACCTGGATATTATCAATCGCGGTAGCCCGGGACGCGGCACCACCAATGTGGAAGGTGCGCATGGTGAGCTGCGTGCCTGGCTCACCAATGGACTGGGCCGCAATCACACCCACGGCTTCGCCCACATTCACCTCATGGCCACGAGCCAGATCCCGTCCATAGCACTTAGCGCAGACACCAAACTTGGTGCTGCAGGTGATGGGCGAACGCACCACCACTTCATCCACTCCCAGACTTTCCAGCCGGTCCACCCAGGACTCATCCAGCATGGTGCCGGCTTCCACCACCAACGTCTTACCGTCGGTGGCATAAACATCACGCGCCACCACGCGCCCCAGCACCCGGGCCGCCAGTGGCTCAACCACGTCGCCACCTTCGATCAGGGCGCTCATGTCCAGACCTTCGCTGGTGCCGCAATCCACATCGGTGACCACCAGATCCTGGGCCACGTCCACGAGGCGCCGGGTGAGGTAACCGGAGTTGGCCGTTTTCAACGCCGTATCGGCGAGACCTTTACGAGCACCGTGGGTGGAAATGAAGTACTCATTCACCGACAGACCTTCGCGGAAGTTGGCGATAATGGGTGTCTCGATAATGCTACCGTCCGGCTTGGTCATCAGACCCCGCATACCTGCCAGCTGACGGATCTGCGCCGAGGAGCCCCGGGCACCGGAGTCCGCATAGATATAAACCGAGTTGAAGGAGTCCTGCTGCTGCTTCTCACCCTTCTGATTGACCACGGTTTCCTTGGAAATACCGTCCATCATCGAGCGCGCCACCAGATCGTTGGCACGCGACCAGATGTCGATGACCTTGTTGTATTTTTCGCCCTGAGTTACCAGACCTGACGCGTACTGGGACTCAATCTCTGCCACTTCGGCTTCCGCCTCGGCAATGATCTTCACCTTCTCGGCGGGAATGACGAAATCTTCCACGCCAATGGATGCACCGGAAGATGTTGAATAGGCAAAGCCCATGTACATCAACTGGTCGGCAAAAATGACAGTCTCTTTCAAGCCCACATTCCGGTAGCAGGCGTTGATCAGGGCCGAGATGGACTTTTTGTCCATGGCCTTGTTCACCAAGCCATAGGGCAGGCCATCGGGGACAATTTCAAACAGCAACGCCCGACCCACGGTGGTATCAACGAGAATCCGCTCAGATACCAGCTCGCCGGCTTCGTTGGGCAAGCGTTCGGTAATACGGACCTTGACCTGCGCCTGCAGGTCAGCGCGGCCGGAGCGATAGGCGCGCTGCACTTCCGCGGCATCGGCAAACACCATGCCTTCACCCTTGGCACCAGCACGGGCCCGGGTCATGTAGTAGATCCCCAGCACCACGTCCTGGGACGGTACGATGATGGGTTCACCACTGGCAGGCGAGAGGATGTTGTTGGTGGACATCATCAGCGCGCGCGCTTCCAGCTGGGCTTCCAGCGTCAGCGGCACGTGCACAGCCATTTGGTCACCGTCAAAGTCAGCGTTGTAGGCCGCACAAACCAGCGGGTGCAGCTGAATCGCTTTACCTTCGATCAGCACAGGTTCAAACGCCTGGATACCCAAACGGTGCAGCGTCGGTGCCCGGTTCAGGAGCACGGGATGCTCGCGAATCACCTCAGCCAGAATGTCCCAGACTTCCGGGGTTTCCCGCTCCACCATCTTCTTGGCGGCCTTGATGGTGGTGGCCAGACCGCGAGCCTCCAGCTTGCCGAAGATGAAGGGCTTGAACAGTTCCAGCGCCATCCGCTTGGGCAAGCCGCATTGATGCAACTTCAGCGTCGGGCCCACCACAATCACGGAGCGGCCGGAATAATCCACCCGCTTACCCAGCAGGTTCTGCCGGAACCGGCCCTGCTTACCCTTGATCATGTCGGCCAGAGATTTCAATGGACGCTTGTTGGGACCGGTGATGGCGCGACCACGACGACCGTTGTCCAGCAGCGCATCCACGGATTCCTGCAACATGCGCTTTTCATTGCGCACGATAATATCCGGCGCATTCAAATCCAGCAGGCGCTTCAGACGGTTATTGCGATTGATCACGCGACGATACAGGTCATTGAGATCGGACGTGGCAAAGCGGCCAGCTTCCAGCGGCACCAGCGGACGCAGATCTGGCGGCAGCACCGGCAGCACCGTCATGATCATCCATTCCGGCTTGTTGCGAGAGGCGACAAAGGCCTCCATCAGCTTTAAGCGCTTGGACAACTTCTTAATCTTGGTTTCGGAGTTGGTGGCCGGAATTTCTTCTCGCAGGCGCGCAATCTCGGCATCCAGATCCAGGCTCAGCAGCAGATCGCGAATGGCTTCCGCGCCCATCTTGGCCACAAATTCATCGCCATGCTCTTCCAATTTTTGGAAGTATTCCTCGTCATTGAGCAGCTGACCAATATCCAGGTCGGTCATGCCCGGATCAATCACGACGTAGGATTCAAAGTAGAGCACGCGCTCGATATCGCGCAGGGTCATATCCAGCAGCAAGCCGATGCGGGACGGCAACGACTTCAGGAACCAGATATGAGCAACCGGGCTGGCCAACTCAATGTGGCCCATGCGATCACGACGCACCTTGGCCAGGGTCACTT
>JBJHDG010000124.1:0-7372 GCA_050486425.1 Pseudomonadales bacterium
CCACCCTTGATGCCAGCTCGACGCAGATTATCGATATCCGTATCTGCGGTGACCAGATCCTTCACGCTTTCTGTGAGCGGCAAAATTTCGTAAATGCCCACACGCCCCAGATAGCCGGTATCACGACATTCCAGACAACCCACAGGATGATAGACCTGAGCCGGCGGCTTGGCCTTAAACGGTCGAATCAGCAGATCCCAGGCTTCCGGATCCGTGTCTTCAGCGACCTTGCAGTGCGGACACAGGGTGCGCACCAGGCGCTGGGCCATGATGCCCAACACCGTGGCCTTGATGAGGTAAGGCGGCACGCCCAAATCCAGCAGCCGGGTGATGGCACTGGGGGCGTCGTTGGTGTGCAAGGTGGACAGCACCAGGTGGCCGGTCAGGGCCGCCTGAATGGCCATCTCCGCCGTTTCCAGATCGCGAATCTCACCCACCATGATGATATCGGGATCCTGCCGCAACAGCGCGCGCACACCGGAAGCAAAACTCAAATTGATATTGTGCTGCACCTGCATTTGGTTGAACGCCGGCTCCACCATTTCTATGGGATCCTCGATGGTGCAGACATTCACTTCGGGCGTTGCCAACTGTTTGAGTGTGGAATACAGGGTGGTGGTTTTACCGGAACCTGTGGGCCCGGTCACCAGCACGATGCCGTTGGGTGAGGTGATCATCTGCTGCCAGCGCTGAAAGTCATCACCCACCAGCCCCAGCTGGGTGAAGCTACGCAGCAGCACATCAGGATCAAAGATCCGCATTACCATTTTTTCGCCAAAGGCCGTCGGCAGCGTAGAGAGCCGCAACTCGACTTCCTGACCTTCCTGGCTTTTGGTTTTGACCCGGCCATCCTGAGGCCGGCGCTTCTCTGCCACGTCCATACGGCCAAGAATTTTCAAGCGGCTGGTGACCGCAGCGTTCACCGCTGCCGGCAGTTCATACACATGATGCATCACGCCGTCGATGCGAAAGCGCACCAGACCCTTGTCACGCCGGGGTTCAATATGAATATCACTGGCCCGTTGATCAAAGGCGTACTGCAGCAGCCAGTCCACAATATTGACGATATGGGCGTCATTGGCTTCCGGTGACTTGAGCTGGCCCAGCTCCAGCATCTGCTCCAGATTGCTGATGGCGGATACTTCCAGGCCCTGGTCCTGCGCCTTGGCCACGGATCTGGCCATGGTGTAGAACTCCAGCATGTAGCGGCTCAGGTCCGCCGGACTGGTGACCACGCGCTTGATCTGTCGGCCGCGCAGGATCTGGCTGAGCATGGCTTCCCACTGCCGCATGTACGGCTGCGCGGTGGCGATCACCACATGGTCTTCATGCACTTCCACCGCGAGAATGTTGTGACGCTGGGCAAAGGCATAGGACATCACCCCGGTCACCTTGCCCACATTCACTTTCAGGGGATCAATACGGTAGTAAGATTGATTGGCCCGATCACAGAGCCATTGGGTAAGCGTATCCAGATCCAGGAATTTGCCGGGACGGCTGGGATCTTCCAGTTCCAGCTCCGCAATCAGTTCCAGGGGATGCAGTTGCAACTCCCGCTTGCTGCGCGGTTTGATCAGCAGGTCTTCGGCGGCACGCTGGCTGACCCGGCCTTCCCGCACCAGATCATCCAGCAGCCCGCGCAGATCCAGCAGGCGCTCCGGGGGCGCATCTGAGGCTTCCGGGGAATGAGTCGCAGCCATACCGTCCTGTGTGTGGCACTGGGTAAAATTGCAGTTAAAGCCAAGGGTTGCTGCATTTCAACCGGCAATGTTAGACCCCCTTCACGAAACCCGGCAGAATGCCAGCTGATTGGCTTTGCGGACCTGTTATGCAACCTCCAGGCGTGATCGACATGCTGGCGGCGCTGGTCGCCGAACCCTCCGTCAGCTGCACCCAGCCAGCACTGGATCAGAGCAATTTGGGTGTGGTGGGACTGCTGGCCGGCTGGCTTGAAGATCTGGGGTTTACCTGCGAGCAAATCCCCATCCCAGGTCGCCCCGGTAAAGCCAACCTGATTGCCACCCTGGGCAGCGGACCTGGTGGGCTGGTGCTGGCAGGCCATACGGATACCGTGCCCTGCGAGCCACACCTGTGGTCCCAGGATCCGTTTCGCCTGCGAGAGAATGGCCAGCGCTTGTACGGCCTGGGCAGCTGCGACATGAAAGGGTTTTTCCCCCTGGTCATTGAAGCCGTCCGCACCCTGGATTCACGCAAGCTGCAAAAGCCCCTGCGCATCGTGGCCACTGCCGAAGAGGAAACCACCATGGCCGGCGCACGCCTGCTGGTGGAGGAAGGGCGCCCCAAGGCCGAGTTTGCCGTCATTGGCGAACCCACCGGCATGCAGCCGGTGTATGCGCATAAGGGCATCAGCATGTTGCGCATCAGTCTGGAGGGTCAGGCCGGCCATTCGTCAGATCCGGCCCTGGGCCGCAACGCCCTGGATGCCATGCACCTGGTGTTGGGAGAAGTGCTGCGCTTTCGCCAGCAGCTGGCGGCCCAATATCAGGATCCCGGCTTTGCCGTGGCCGTGCCTACCCTGAACCTGGGTTGCCTGCACGGCGGCGACAATCCCAATCGCATCTGTGGTCATGCGGAGCTGGATATAGATATCCGCCTGTTGCCGGGCATGGACTATCAGCAGCTGTGCGGCGAGTTGGCCGCGCGGGTAACCCGGGTGGCGGCGGATCTGGGCATCAAGGCCAGCCTGAGCGAACTCAACCTGCCGGTGCCACCCTTCGCCACGCCGCCGGATGCGGATCTGGTGCAAATTCTGGAACGCCACAGTGGCCGTCGCGCCGGCACCGTGGCGTTCAGCACCGAAGGCCCATTCTTCCAGCAACTGGGCATGCAGACCCTGATTTTTGGTGCCGGTCATATCGACCAGGCCCACCAACCGGATGAGTATCTCGCCCTGGATCAGATTCAGCCCGCCATCAACTGTCTGCGGGGCCTGATCAAGGATTGCGGCCTGCTTTAGATTACAATCGCCCGCTGCACCGCCTGGATGAGCACCATGACAGATGCCACCCAATACGCCCGCTGGTTCCGGGACTCCACGCCCTATATCAGCGCGCATCGCCATAAAACCTTTGTCATCCTGTTGGGTGGCGATGCCATCGTGCACGAGAACATCACGCCCATCGTGCATGACCTGGCACTGCTGTCGGTACTGGGGGTACGGGTGGTGCTGGTGCATGGTGCCCGTCCACAGATCGAGGCCGCGCTGAGTGCAGCAGGTCTGCCCAGCCAGCATCATGGCCACAGACGCATCACGGACGCCGCCTCGGTGGATCAGGTGCAATTTGCCGTGGGCCGGGTGCGCACCCAGATCGAGGGGCTGTTTTCCCAGGGACTGCCCAATACACCGCTGCACAACACCAAGATCCATGTGCTTTCCGGCAATCTGGTGACCGCCAAGCCGGTGGGCATCATCGATGGGGTGGACCACCTCTACACCGGCACCGTGCGCCGCATTCAGCGCGACCTGATTCATCGCTTGCTGGATGAACGTACCCTGGTGCTGCTCTCACCCCTGGGTTATTCCCCATCCGGGGAAGCGTTCAACCTCAGCTCGGAAGAACTGGCCACGGAAGTCGCCATCAGCCTTGGGGCCGACAAGCTCATCATGTTTGATGAACTGGCCAGGGTGCTGGACCCGCAGGGCAAGGCCTGTTCCGAACTGACGCCGGCGCAGCTCGACGGCTTGCTGGACGGCATGACCCTGAGCGACAGCAGCCGACTGCGCCTGAGCGAGTTGCTGCGTGCCTGCCGCGCCGGTGTACCCAGATGTCATTTGATCGGCTATGCCGAAGATGGCGCCCTGCTGCGCGAGCTCTTTACCGCTGCCGGCGCCGGTACCCAGATCAGCGATCAGGGCCTGCAGGCCGTGCGCGCCGCCACTGCTGAAGACGTGGCCGCCATTGTGGAGCTGATCCGACCACTGGAAACTGCCGGCGTGTTGGTGAAGCGGCCGCGGGATCGACTGGAGCAGGAAATCCAGCGCTTCTTCGTTGCCGAACTGGACGGCATCGTGATTGGCTGCTGCGCCCTGTATCCCTACCCGGACGGCAACACCGGCGAATTCGCCTGCCTGGCCACCCATCCCAGTTATCGCGCCGTCACTGGCGCCGATAACATTGGCAACCTGCTGCTGCGCAAGGCCGAGACCGAGGCGCGTAAGCAAGGGCTGAGTTCGCTGTTCCTGCTTACCACCCAGGCCAGAGACTGGTTCCGGGAAAATGGCTTTGTCGATGCCGGCGTGGATGAACTGCCAGCACCGAAGAAGGCGCTATACAACCTGCAACGCAATTCCAAAGTGATGATCAAGCAGCTGACCTAGCTGCCCAACCCGAAGGACGATGCCCGATGGCCAATGATGAAAAACGCCGTTATTCCTCCCAAGTAGTGGATGGCGTCAGCCATGCCCCCAGCCGGGCCATGCTGCACGCCGTGGGTTTTACCGATGCTGATTTTACCAAGCCCCAAGTGGGCATAGCGTCCACCTGGAGCATGGTGACCCCCTGCAACATGCACATCAATGAATTGGCGGATGCCGCCGCCCTCGGTGCCAATGAGGCCGGTGGTAAGAGCGTGCTGTTCAACACCATCACGGTTTCCGATGGCATTTCCATGGGCTCGCCCGGCATGCGTTACTCCCTGGTGTCCCGGGAAGTGATCGCTGATTCCATCGAAACCGTGGTGGGTGCTCAGGGCTTTGACGGCTTTGTAGCCATTGGCGGCTGTGACAAGAACATGCCTGCCTGCGCCATGGCCATGGCACGCCTGAACCGACCCAGCGTGTTCGTTTATGGCGGCACCATCCAGACGGGTAAGCACAGACGCGATATCGTCTCCGTGTTCGAAGCCGTGGGCAGTCATGCCGCCGGCAAAATTTCCGATATTGAGCTGAAGGATGTGGAAGCCACCTCCATTCCTGGGCCTGGTTCCTGTGCCGGCATGTACACGGCCAATACTATGGCCTCGGCCATTGAGGCGTTGGGCTTGTCACTACCCAACAGCTCGGCACAGGAAGCCGTGTCTCAGCAAAAGCGTACAGACAGCTACAATGCTGGCGCCGCCGTGGTGAAGTTGTTGGAGCTGGGCATCAAGCCTTCAGACATTCTTAGCCGCGAAGCTTTTGAAAACGCAATCACCATGGTGATTGCATTGGAAGGCTCCACCAACGCGGTACTGCACCTGCTGGCCATTGCACGAGCAGCAAAAATTCCGCTGACGCTGGATGACTTTACCCGCATCGGTCGGCGCGTCCCGGTACTGGCGGATATGCGTCCTGCCGGCCAGTACGCCATGTCGGAATTGATTGCCATCGGCGGCATTCAGCCACTGATGAAAATGCTGCTCAAGGAGGGTCTGCTGCACGGTGACTGCTTAACAGTGACCGGCAAGACCCTGGCGGAAAACCTGCGTAACGTGACGGATTACCCCGCGGAACAAAAAATCATTCGCCCGCTGTCGAATCCCATCAAGCCGGACAGCCACCTGGTGATTCTGAAAGGCAATCTGGCACCGGAAGGTGCGGTGGCCAAAATCACCGGTCATGAAGGGCTACAGTTCGAGGGCGCCGCGCGCGTCTTTCACGGTGAAGAAGCCGCCCTGGCAGCAATCCTGGATGGCTCTGTGCAGAAAGGTGATGTGGTGGTGGTGCGATATGAAGGGCCCAAAGGTGGCCCTGGCATGCGGGAAATGCTCAGCCCCACCAGCGCCATCAATGGCCGCGGTCTGTCCAAGGACGTGGCGCTGATTACCGATGGCCGCTTCTCCGGTGGATCCCACGGGTTCGTGATCGGTCATATCACCCCCGAAGCCATCGACGGTGGCCCTATCGCACTGGTGGCAGACGGAGATCGGATCAGCGTGGATGCAGAGCAGTGCGAAATCAACCTGCACGTCTCGGAAGCGGAACTGGCCCAGCGCAAGGCCAACTGGCAACGGCCAGCGCCCTATGCCGAGTCCGGCGTGCTGGCAAAGTATGCCCGCCTGGTAAGTTCCGCCAGCACCGGCGCAGTCACCGACGCCTTTGAATAAACAGCTGCAATCGGCCCACAAAAAAGCCGGCTCACGCCGGCTTTTTTGTGGGCCATATCTATATGCTTACTGCGGTCGGAAGGAGAAGCGTACCGATGCCCGCACGGGTACCGGACGGCCATCTTCATAAACAGGTTCGAACAACCAGCGATCCAATGCGGCAACCGCGGAACGGTCGAAAATGCTGGAAGACGAGTCCTGTACCTGAGAGTCACGTACCTCACCGGTCTCGGTAACCGTGAACTCGATTTCCACCCAGCCTTCCATGCCCCGCTGGGCGGCGATACGGGGATATTCAGGCGCTACCTGCCGCAACACATCGAGCTCGCTCATGCTGTAAACCCGGTCAAACCGGCCCACCCTGGATGCGGCCAGGCGCTCGGCACGCATGATCTCGGCGCGCAACGCGGTCAGCTGATCCTGACCCACGCCGGCACGCTCGGCATCAGCCAGCACCACTTCACTGGCAGCGATATTACCTGCCGCCAGATAGGCCCTGGCTCGGTCAACCAGGGCAGCGCGCACCAGGCGGACACCGCGCTGGGCAGCCTCCGAATTGGGTGACCGCTGCAGCACCCGGTTGAACAGGTCGTAAGCGTTGTTGGGATCGGGCGGCATCAAACGGTCTTCTTGCAAAGCCTCAGAAGCTGCGATCAGATCCTGCTGGTTACGCCGGTCTTCCGCGGCTTCCTCCACCCGCCGGGTGGAACGCTCTACATCAGCCAACCCGGCGGCGTTGGCATCCAGCGCACGCGCCTGGGCAATAAAGCGCTCGGCTTGGGCCATATCGCCGGCAATCACGGAAGACTGGGCATTGGCAATCAAGCGCTGCACCACCGTGTTCAAGCCCTGGGTGGCAACCTGGTTGCCGGGCTCAATGGCCAGAATCTGCTGGTAGGTTTCAGCGGCGTTATCACCAGCCGGGGTCACCAGCCTGCCGTTGGAGAACTGAGTGAGCGCCTGCTCGGTCAACTGCTGCGTGCGCTGGAAGCGATTGGCTCGACCCAGAATATCCGCTGCTCGCAGGTTATCCTGTTGCACACCCAAAATCACATTGGCATGGCCGCGGGCAGCCTCCCAATCGTTCTGGAACAACGCAGTTTCAGCCTGACTGAGCAAATAACTGATGACCCGATCAATGCCATCGGTCGCATCGCGATTACCAGGATCCTGCTCCAGGGCGGCGGTGTAATAGCCCAGCGCACTGTCAAACTCAGGGGTGACAATACGACCAGCAGCAAACGCGAGTTCGGCCATCTCCAACAACGACTGGGAGCCACTGGTGGCCACCACCAGGTTCCTGTGTTCCAAGGTGGCAACAGAGGAC
>JBJHDG010000125.1:0-2969 GCA_050486425.1 Pseudomonadales bacterium
CTTCCAGGTACACCCGCAGATCCTCCGGCTTGGCCTCCACCAACTGGCTGATCATGCCCTGCTCAATAATGGAGTAGCTGCGCGGACCAAAGCCGGTGCCCAGGAAAATGTCCATGATGTCCCGACGCCGGCATTTGTTGCCGTTCAGGAAATAGATGGACTGGGCGTCCCGGGTGACCTGGCGGCGGATGGAAATCTCGGCGTAGCCAGCGTACTCACCACCGATGCGGCCATCACGGTTGTCGAACACCAGTTCAATGCTCGCCATGGCCGTGGGTTTGCGCGCCGCCGAGCCGTTGAAAATCACATCGGTAATGGATTCCCCCCGCAGCTGTTTGGCGGAACTCTCGCCCATCACCCAACGTACAGCGTCAATGATGTTGGATTTGCCGCAGCCATTGGGCCCCACTACTGCACAGCGGTTGCCGGGAAAGGTCACAGTGGTGGGGTCAACAAAGGATTTAAAACCGGACAGCTTGATGTGCTTGAGTCGCATGCAGGGGTCTTGGTCTAGGCGGCTGAAAAAGTCGCGCTAGTGTATAGAAAAGCCTGGGGGATCACTATTGGCCTGGCCGCCCACACCAAGCCAATAGGTCGGGTCAACTCAGTAGCGCGCCAGCTCCGCCTCGCGCTTGTAGTGGGCCAACACCAGGCTGGCCAGGGCATCGGTATCCTGACTGCTCAGTGCGGTACGTAGTGCCTGCACGAAATCCAGGGTCTCACTGCGGTTGTAGCGCGGGTTCTGCAGGGCCTTGTAGGTGACGCGCTGGGCCGCCGGCAGCAGATTACCCAGGGTCTCTTCCAGGTAGGCATCCCTGGGCAAGGGCAGGAGTGCGCTGAACAGGCCGTACAGCGCCTGCATGAAGCCGTAGCCACTGGCTTCCTGGAGTTGGTCCTGCAACTGCTGCACGTGGCGGTCACAGGCGGTGATGGCATCCACCTGCACCGTACGGGCGGCGCGGGCCGTGCGCTGTAGCAGCAGGCTGGTGAGGCCGGCGCTGAGTTCACTGATATGGATCACCGCATCCGGATCCAGACTCCGAACAATGGCGCCACGGCGCGGTAGCAGATCGATCAGGTGCCGGCCGGCCAGCACCAGCAAGGCCTCACGCACCGAGCCCCGGCTCACCTGCAGGGTCTTGGCAATACGCAGCTCCTGAATGCGCTCTCCGGCCGGCATCTGGCCAGTGATGATTTCCTTGCTGAGGTGATCAGCAATCTGCTCGGTCAAACTTTGGGTGGGATGAAAAGCCATAAGCACCTCCGACGTGCGGGGCAAGCCTGCCCTGGTGCTGGTTCGACAATTTCAAAGCCGGATTGTTTCGCAGGCGCGGGAAGAAAAAAAGTATCTGGGGGCCAGGCAGGCTGCAAGCACCCGGCCTGGCCCGGAATCAGGGCTGGATAACCAGCTCCAGGGCACCGTCCCAGGTGGGCACCACACCCCCATTGGTTTCCAGATCGCCGGGCTGTCGAGTAGGCGTACCCTGCTGAGCCAGGCGTGCCACCACTTCCACCTGCGGAAACTGACTCAGGGGCCGGGTGGCCTGCATGGCCTGGCGGTCGGTCAGCACCAGGCTGGCCGGCAGCTCCCCAGGATCCAGGGCCTGCACCGCGATGGGTACCTGAGGTTCGCTGGGATCACGGGCGATGATGAAAACCTTGGCGGCGCTGGCAACGGGTACCGCCGGATCCAGGCTGACTTGTACCCGAATACCGAAGCCACTTGCAGGCTGTTCCGGCCGCGGCAGTGGCGCACCCGCGTCCACCCCGGCTGCACGCCGGGCCACGATAAGGGCCTCCGCCAACGCCGCCATGCGTGCCCGGGAATGCATGCCGCGCAGGGCCTGTTCCAGGTAGGCCACGGCGCCCTGATAGTCCTGGCGGTGAAATGCATCCAGGGCCAGCATCTCCAGCACCAGCGACTGGTGCGGATGGCGACGCAGGATACGCTCCATAATGGCCCGGGTCTCTGCATCCACCTGACCCTGGGAAGCCATAAACCGGGCCTGCACCAGGGATAACAAGACATTCTCTGCATCGCCGGCCACTTGCTGCAGGCGGGTAAATGCCGCCACCGCACCCGGATAGTCTTCCAACTCCAGTTGGGTGTGGCCCAACAAATACAGATAGGCGCTGTTGTCCGGCTCCCGCTCCAATTGCCGCAATAGCCGGTCGCGCAAGGACAGTACCCGGGCCGGATCAACCACAGACTCTGCCAGGACGCCGGCCTCTTCCGCCACCAGCAGCGCCGGCAGCGCGCCATAGCGCTGATAACCCCAAGCGGCCATCAGTGGTACCAGCAGCATGGCTGCCAGCACCGCCGCCCAGCCGAAGCGCCAGGTGGCCGGCACAACAGCTGCTGCCCCCGCATCGACGCCAGCCTCATCCGCCGCCAGGTTGGCCTTGAGTTCCGTCACCAGGGCCTGATGGGTTTGCGCATCCAGCTGTCCCTGGGCCAGCTCCTCATCCAGTTCGGCAAGCCGATTTTTATAGGTGAGCACATTCTCCAGCCGCCGGGAGCCGCCCAGGCTGCGTTGGCGCAGCAACGGCCAAACCACAAACAGCCAGGCCAGCAGTGTCAGGGCAATGCAGAGAAGCAGGAACTCGATCAAGGCTGGTGTTCTCCTTCGGCAGGCTCTGTGGATTCCAGTAAGCTGGCTACCCTGGCCTGTGATTGAGCATCCAGGTTGCTGTCCCCAGGTTGCTGACCACGCACAATGACCAGGCGCCAGAACAGCAACAGGCCAATCAGCACAAATATGAGCGGGCCAAACCATAAGAGCGCGGTATCGGTACGCAGCGGCGGCTTGTAGAGCACAAAGTCACCATAACGATCCTGCAGAAACTGGCGGATTTCCTGGTCACTGTGTCCTGCGTCCACCATTTCGTGCACCAGCTGCCGCAAATCTCTGGCGATGGGTGCATCCGAACCCGCCAGATTGGTGTTCTGACATTTCGGGCACCGCAGA
>JBJHDG010000125.1:2979-7265 GCA_050486425.1 Pseudomonadales bacterium
GTGGCAAATTCCACCGGGTCGATTGCCGCCCAGCCAAACTGGGTGGCAAGGCCAAGCATAACGACCAGCAGCAGTCGCACCGGCTTCATAGCGCCCCCATGGCCGTCAGCAGCGGTACGAAATCCCGCTGCCAGATTCTGTCGTTTAATTCACCCACCCATTTGAAAACGATGCGACCCTCGGCATCCACCAGAAAGGTCTCCGGTGCACCGTAAACGCCCAACTCGATACCCAAGCGCCCGGTTGGATCAAACAGGTTCAACACATAGGGATTGCCATATTCCGCCAGCCAAGCCAAAGCCTTCTCGGCATTGTCCTTGTAGTTGATGCCAACGATGGGAATACCTGTGTCCTGGTGCACTGCCTCCAGAAACGCATGTTCGGCCTTGCAGGTGGGACACCAGGTTGCCCAGACGTTAACCAGGGAAACCTGCCCTTTGAGCACAGCTTCGGTCGCTGTCTCCTCCGGCCGTTCCAGAATCGGCGCAGCAAACGCTGGGAACTGCTGCCCGAGCATGGCCGACGGCAAGCGATCGCCGCTGTCCAGATCGAAAGACAGATAAAACATGGCCGCCAGCAACAGAAAGATGCCCAGCGGCACAAACAAGCTGAGTCGACTCATGAACTTGTTCCAGCCAACTCCGGCAGCGCAGGCCGAGCCTGCCGGGTTTCCCGCACCCGGGCGCGCCCATAACGCTTATCCAACACCGCCCAGACACCACCAAAGGCCATCAGCAGAGCGCCCAACCAGACCCAGCGCACCAATGGCTTGTCATGCACTCGTACCGACCAGGCACCATCGCCCAAAGGATCACCCAGCGCCACATAGTTATCGCGGAAGAATCCCGGCCAGATGGCAGCCTCGGTCATCACCATACCGCGGACGAAATAATTGCGTTTTTCTGGGTACAGGTAATACACCCGATCGTTGCGCGCCACTTCCACCGTGCCACGGTCTGCAACAAAGTTTGGTCCTTGGCGCTCTCCCACTTCCAACAGGCGATAGGTACGCTCGCCCACCACGACCGGCTCACCAATGGGCATACGCACATCCTGCTCCACCGAGTAGTAACTGGTAACGCCAACGCCGACCAAAGTCATGGCGAAACCCAGATGCGCCACCAGCATGCCCCAGTGTGCGCGCGGCACCCGCAACAGACCAGCTGCACCACCGCCCGAGCGCTGCCAAAGATCCTTGCCATGACTCAGCAAAATCCAGATGCCCAATACCGATGCCAGTACCGGCTGCCAACGCAGCGCACCCGCCAAAACCAGCGGTAGCAATACGCCCAGCACCACGCTGGCCAGCGCCACCAGGCTCAATTGCTGCACCAGATAATCAACGCCGGTACGCTTCCAGCGCGAGAACGACGAAAGGCCGAGCAACAGCGCCAACACCACCATGGGCGGAATAAACACCAGGTTGAAAAATGGTGGACCGACTGAGAGCTTGCCACCGGTGATCATCTCATGCCCCAGCGGATACAGGGTGCCAAAAAAGATGAAGGCAAAGGCCAGCACCAATAGCAGGTTGTTGCACAACAACAAAATCTCGCGCGACCAACTACTGAATGAAGCCTGATAGGTGATCTTGGGCGCACGTACCGCAAACAACACCAGGGAGCCACCCACCACCAACAGCAGGAAGCCCAGAATGAACATACCCCGTTCCGGATCAACCGCAAAGGAATGCACAGATGTCAGAATGCCGGAGCGGACAATGAATGCACCAAGCAATGACAAGGAGAACGTGGTGATGGCCAACAGCAATGTCCAGCTCTTGAAC
This sequence comes from Pseudomonadales bacterium, assembly GCA_050486425.1. Classification (GTDB taxonomy): domain Bacteria; phylum Pseudomonadota; class Gammaproteobacteria; order Pseudomonadales; family Azotimanducaceae; genus SKXG01. The sequence continues at coordinate 4,766 of JBJHDG010000125.1, forward strand.
AGGCCACGTTTTTCCGTCACTGCCAAGGAATGGATCAATGCAGTCCCCGTCAACCAAGGCATAAAGGAAGCATTTTCCACCGGATCCCAAAACCACCAGCCGCCCCAGCCCAGTTCATAGTAGGCCCACCAACTGCCCAGTGCGATACCCAAGGTCAGAAACGCCCAGGCGGCATTGGTCCAGGGTCGGGTCCAGCGCGCCCAGGCAGCGTCCAGCTTGCCCGTCATCAGCGCGGCCAGGGCAAAAGCAAAGGCCACTGAGAAGCCCACGTAGCCGGCATACAGCAGTGGTGGATGCACGATGAGACCAAAATCCTGCAACAGCGGGTTCAAATCCGCACCGTCACTGGGCGGCAGCGGCAAGGCGCGATCAAACGGATTGCTGGTAAACAGCATAAAGGCGAGAAAGCCCACAGAAATCAGCCCCATGATGGCCAGCACGCGGCTACTCACCAACAGCGGCAGGTGCGCGCTGCGCATAGCCACGGCAAATGCCCAGGCCACCATGATCAAAGTCCAGAGCAGAAAAGACCCTTCATGGGCACCCCAGATGGCGCTGACCTTGTACTGCATGGGTAGCAATCGATTGGAGTTGTTAGCCACATAGGCAACAGAAAAGTCATCAGTAACAAAGGCCACCAGCAGGCAGACAAAACTCAGCGCCACAAATACAAATACGCCAGTGGTGAGAGAAAACGCAGCCCGCATCAGCATCTGGTCCCGATGCCAGGCGCCCACCAGTGGTATCACACCCAGCGCCAGCGCCAGCGCCAGCGCCAACCAGAGCGAAAACTGCCCCAATTCGGCAATCATGGTGTAGCTTCCGTTGTTAAGGCGGACTGCCCAGGTGACTGATAGCTGCTGTCCGGATAGTCACTCGGCAAGGGCCGGTGACCATGCATGTAAGCAGCCTCTTTCGCCTGTTCCGCTGCCTGCGCGGCTTTGGCGTTGACGTGCATCTCCATGAGTTCCACAGGGATATAGGTTTCATCATGGCGCGCCAATACTTCTTCCGCACGGAATACCCGGTTCTCATCCAGGCGCCCAGTGGTAATCACGCCCTGCCCCTCGCGAAACAGCGCCGGCAAAATGCCGCTGTAAACCACTTTGAACGTGGAGCCGGCCATGTCGCCAACCATAAACTCCACATCCAGACCGCTGTCGATACGCTGCACGGTGCCATCTTCCACCACGCCACCAGCGCGAATGCGGACGCCAACGGGCGCTTCGCCTGTCACCACCTGCTCAGGCGTATAAAACAGGTTCAGATTTTCGTTCAGCGCCACTAACACCAGCGTCAGGGTTACACCCAAACCCAATAGTGCAAACAAGACTGTGAACAACCTTTTGCGTCGAACCGGATGCATGCTGTCTCCTATTCGTTACCTGTGGTCTGCGCGGCGCTGTGCGCCTGCGCGCGCCTGTGCTGCTGACGCTGCATATTGATTTCCCGATTATGTGCCCAATAGGGTTGCACACCATGGTAGAGCAGGGCTGCCAGCGTCAGGCCATAAGACAACCAGACATAAAAACCATGGCCATCCATCTGAAGAAATTGTTGCAGTGCTTCCATACCTATCAACCTGTTCCTGATCCCGTTATCGGACCTGCAATACGTGGCTTATCCGCGGTCACCAATTCTGCAACCCACTGGGTGCGCCGCTCACGGCGCAGGATCTCGGTGCGCATACCCTGCATGAGCACTGCAGCAAAAAACAAGTAAAACCCCAGCATGGCGATCAGTAGCGGGACCCACATCTCCGGCGGCATGGTGGGTGCACGGGTCAAGCGAAAGGTGGCGCCCTGATGCAGGGTAAGCCACCAGTCCACCGAGTACTTGATGATCGGGATATCGATCATGCCTACAATGGCCAGCACCGCGCAGGCCTTGCCCGCTGTTTCCTCGCGGGGAATGGCCGTACGCAAGGCAATCAAGCCAAAAAACAAAAACAGCAGTACCAGCATGGACGTGGTGCGGGCATCCCAAACCCACCAGGTACCCCAGGTGGGTACACCCCAGATGGCACCACTGGCCAAGGCAATGGCGGTAAACGATGCGCCTATGGGTGCGGCCACCTTGATGGCCACATCGGCCAGTTTCATGCGCCAGACCAGCAAAATAATCCCGGCTACACCCAGCATCATGTAAATGGACTGGGCCAACATGGCTGCGGGCACATGCACATAGATGATACGAAAACTGTTGCCCTGCTGATAATCCGCTGGTGCGAAGCCCAGGCCCCAGACAAAACCAACGGCAATGCCACCAATGCCCAACGGCAATAGCCAGCGGATCCAGCGACCACCGATATCGTAAAACCAGCGTGGTGAGCCGAGCTTATGCCAAAGTTGTTTCAGCCATTGCCACATCTGTGCCTACTGCTCCATACCAATGCGCAGCGCCGCTGCCGCAGCAAAAGGTGCCAGCGTCACCGTCAATGCCAGAATTGCTGCCAACCATTTCAACTGAGCCGCCGGATCCAAACCATCCGTAACTACCG
>JBJHDG010000126.1:0-7158 GCA_050486425.1 Pseudomonadales bacterium
GTCAAGGTGCACGCCGTGTCGAGGCGGCCGCCGTACATCCGGTGCTTTCCGGCAATGCCCTGGCGCGGCTGGCGGCTTCGCCGGTGGAGCGCCTGGTGGTTACCAACAGCATTCCGGTGCCGGCCGACGGTAACAGTCAACTTCTGGTGGTGTCTGTGGCGCCCCTGTTCGCCGCTGCGATCCAAGCGATCCACAGTGGTGAGAGCATATCCCGATTGTTCGAATAGATCGGGTCAATAACAACTGATGGCTGAACAAGGAGTTCATATGTGGGTAACGAAAAGAATCCTGGCGCTGGTGACAGTGCTGATGCTCGTAACAGGTCTGGCAGCCTGTAGTCGGGAGGAGGCCAGCGCGCCGGAGACGGTGGTGGAGCAGGTGCAGCAGCAGGCTGAAGCTGTGGCCGATGCTGTCGAAGAAGCCGCTCATGATGCGGCAGATCTGGTGGACGAGGCTACGGATGCCGCGGCCGATATGGCTGAAGAAGCCATGGACGCGATTGAGGACGCAGGCACCGACGAGTAAGCCCCCCGGCGGCCTCGGACCGAGGCCGCCACCCTCCGCATTTTTGCCGCTGTCATCATTGTGTCACATAGGTTTCATAATTTTGACACCCGTGGTCCGCAGACTGCCGCCCGTACCGAACTGGCAACAGACCCAAACCCAGATCGGGCGACTCAGCTCTCGTCCAATGAGGAGGACACAGATGAACCTTTCCAAGCAACTGCTGGCAGCCGGGGTCCTGGCCCTGTCTCTGACCGGCGTCAGCACCCTGGCCGTAGCCCAGGTTGACCCGGCGCTGCCGGCTTATCAGCGTGCCGCCGGTGTCTCCGGTAGCGCCACCAGTATCGGCTCCGATACCCTGAACAACCTGATGACCCTGTGGCTCGAGGAATACCGCAAGTTCTACCCCAATGTGAACATCGAGATTCAGGGCGCAGGTTCCAGCACGGCACCGCCGGCGGTGACCGAAGGTACCGCCAACTTCGGCCCCATGAGCCGCGCTATGCGTCAGTCTGAAATCGATGCTTTTGAGCAGCGTCATGGTTATCCGCCCACGGAAGTGCCGGTTGCCATTGACTTGTTGGCGGTTTACGTCCACAAGGACAACCCGATCCAGGGCATGAGCCTGGAGCAGGTTGATGCTGTGTTCTCTGCCACCCGTCGTTGCGGCGGCAACGCTGACATCACCCGTTGGGGCCAGCTGGGCCTGACCGGTGCCTGGGCCAATCGTGATTTCGCACTATACAGCCGTAACGCCGTCTCCGGCACCTATGGCTTCTTCAAAGACAACGCGCTCTGTGGTGGCGACTTCAAGCCCACCATCAATGAGCAGCCGGGTTCGTCTTCTGTGGTGCAGGGCGTAAGTGAGTCCATCAATGGTATCGGTTACTCCGGTATTGGCTATATCACCTCCGGTGTGCGAGCCATCCCTCTGGGCAAGGAAGCCGGTAAATTTTTCGAACCCACTGGCGCCAACGCTGCATCCGGTGACTATCCGTTGGCCCGTTACCTGTACATCTACGTGAACAAGCACCCCACCAACGGCCTGCGCCCGGTGGAAGCGGAGTTCCTGCGCATGGTGCTGTCCCGTGAAGGTCAGGAAGTGGTGCATCGCGATGGCTTCGTGCCCCTGCCCGAAGCCGCAGCAGCCCGGTTCCGCGCTAATCTGGGTCTGTAATTTGGTGGTCTGATTCAAGACAGTAACGCGAAAGCCCTGGCAGATGCTGGGGCTTTCATTGTTAAGCGCTAGCCCCGGGTGCGGGCGGTATTTCTTACAGCAACTAGAGTGGATGTAATGAGCGAACTTGGTGACACCACCGAAACTCATGCCCAGGCCATGGCGCGGCTGATGCCGCCGCTGGTCAAACGGCAGCGACTGCGCAAGTGGCGTTATGCCAAGGATCGCATTTCCAAGTATGGCGTGGCGGTCAGTGGTGGCAGCGTGGTATTCGCACTGGCGCTGATTTTTGTATACCTGTTTCTCGAAGTGTTGCCTATTTTCCGCAGTGCCAGCGTTGAGCCGGTGGCAAGTTTTATCCGGCCGGTTGACACCCAGATGGGTGTTCAGGATGAAACCCGGTTTGATGCGCTATTCCTGGAACGCTATATGGAGCTGGGCGTGCAGATTGCTCGCAGCGGCAGTGTTATCTTCTTTGATACTCAGACCGGCGCAATTCGTCACCAGGATCGCCTGCCGGTGCCAGCGGACGTCGCCGCGCTCAGCTTTGCAGCTTCAGATCCCCGGGACAATCTGATTGCGCTGGGGTTGACCGATGGTACGGCATTGGTCGGGCAGTTGAACTATCGGTTGAGCTTTCCTGATAATCGCCGCTTGATTGTGCCTAGCCTGGATTTTCCGGTGGGACAAGCACCAGTTGTCGTGGATGACCAGGGTGCGCCTTTGCAGGCCATTGGCTTGCAGAGTGGTGCTGGCGGTTATGCCTTGGCTGGTGTGACCGCAGATCGTCGGGTGAAACTGGCATTGTTTCGCTTGACCACCAATTTTATGACGGGTGAGCGACAGCTGCGGCGCGAGGATTTCGATCTGCCGGCACTGCCTGCCACACCGAGCAAGCTGTTGCTGGATCGTAGTTTGCGCAATCTCTATGTTGCCGATACCCGTGGTCGCATCCATCACTACGATATTTCTGATCCCCGACAGGCACGCTTGACGCAATCGGTCAGGGTGGCGCCAGAAGGCGTCGAGATCAGCGCCTTGGCCATGCTGGTGGGCAGTGTTTCCCTGATTGTAGGTGGCTCCGATGGCAGCCTGAATCAATGGTTTCTGGTGCGGGATGCTGACAACAACATGCAGCTGACTCGCATTCGCAGTTTCGAGTCGCACCCGGCAGCTGTCAGCTATATAGGAGCGGAATACGGTCGCAAAGGTTTTTACACCGGTGACGTGCAAGGCAATCTGGGTATCCACTATGCCACTTCGCATCGCACTCTCTATTTGAATCCCTTTGCGGACAGCGCCATTACCGGTGTTGCGGTGAATCCCACCAATCGGGGTTTGCTGGTTACCACCGCGGATGGGCACGTCACCTTTGCGGAGCTTTGGAATCAGCATCCTCAGCTGTCCTGGTCGGCGCTTTGGAGCAAGGTTCATTATGAAGGCCGTACTGAGCCCGACTACGTGTGGCAATCCTCCTCCGCCAGCGATGACTTTGAATCCAAATTTTCCATGGTGCCGCTGACGGTAGGCACCATGAAGGCTGCGTTCTTCGCCATGCTGTTTGCCATGCCGCTGGCCATTATGGGCGCCATCTACTCCGCCTATTTCATGACGCCGCGCATGCGCGGTTACGTGAAACCTACCATTGAAGTGATGGAAGCATTGCCTACCGTGATTCTGGGCTTTCTGGCCGGACTCTGGTTGGCGCCCTTTGTGGAAAATAACCTGCCGGCAGTGTTCAGCATCTTGATTTTGATGCCGGTTTCCATGCTGCTGATGGCGTTTGTTTGGGGTCGGGTACCGGCAACGGTACGGCATCTCATTGGCCCAGGCTGGGAAGCAGCCTTGCTGGTGCCTGTGTTGATCCTGGTGGGTTGGGCATGTATCAGCGCCAGCCCCCATGTGGAAAACCTGTTCTTTGCGGGTAGTGCCCGGCAGTGGCTTACCGATGTGGGCATCAATTATGACCAGCGCAATGCGCTGGTGGTAGGTATGGCCATGGGCTTTGCAGTGATCCCCACCATCTTTTCCATCGCCGAGGATGCCGTGTTCAATGTGCCCAAGCATCTTACCCAAGGCTCCATGGCGCTGGGCGCCACGGCCTGGCAGACGGTGGTGGGCGTGGTGATCCCCACTGCCAGTCCGGGCATTTTCTCCGCCATCATGATCGGCTTTGGCCGCGCCGTGGGTGAAACCATGATCGTGTTGATGGCCACCGGAAATAGCCCGGTGGTGAACTTCAATATCTTCGAAGGCATGCGCACACTGTCGGCGAACATCGCCGTGGAGTTGCCGGAAACCGCAGTGGGCAGTTCCCACTATCGCATTCTCTTTCTGGCGGCGCTGGTGCTTTTTGCTATCACCTTTATCGTCAACACCCTGGCGGAAGTTGTTCGTCAGCGCCTGCGTAAACGTTACGCATCGCTGTAATCTGGAGTCGGAATTCCATGAAGCAATGGTTCAAGATTGGTACGCCCTGGATCTGGCTCCATGCCGGCGCTGTCACCATCAGTCTGATTATGGTGGTTGGGCTGCTAAGTCTGATTGCGGTGCGCGGTTTCAGTCATTTCTGGCCGGGCATGTTGGTAGAGACCACAGCGCGGATGGCCGATGGTGCCGAAGTACGGGTTTTGGGTGAAGTGACACGCAGCCAGGTGTTGACGGCGGCTGCCGCCAGAGAGCTGGGCTTTACGGTGCCCCCCGAACAGGAATTGGTTACCCGCTATTTGTTCAAGCTGGGTAACCGGGATCAGCTGCCCAGAGATTTTTCCTGGCATCTGGAGCTGGGCATGGATGAGTGGCGCTATCCGCGCCATGCCATGGCGTTGGAGCGGCGAGAGTGGGGTAACTTCTACGGTTTCCCGGTAGCTATTCGCGAAGCGGGTACGCTGGTTGCCGAGGGTGATGCGCTTTGGCAGGAACTGCAGGCGCGCGTCGCCAGGGCGAACCGGATTCATGCGGAAATTGCCCGGATTGATCGCCGCGAGATCGGTACTATCAATGGCCAGCTGGAACGCATTCGACTGGATGAGCGCCGTGCTGATCTGCGGGGCATTGCCGGCGAGCAGCGCGCAGCACTCAATGCCAATTGGGATCAGGAGCGGGAACGACTGAATGCCGCCTATATGCTGCTGCAGGATCGGCTGGATGTGCTGCGAGCGGATCTGAATCGGGATGTCTTGGTGGCGGAAATGGCCGATGGCCGCCGGCTGGATATTTCCATTGGACATATAGTGCGGGCCAGTCAGCCTAATGCCATGGGGGTATTTCGCAAAATCGGTTTCTATCTGGATAAATTCTGGGAATTCATTTCGGGTTATCCGCGCGAAGCCAACACCGAGGGCGGCATTTTCCCGGCCATCTTTGGGACCGTTACCATGGTGATGATTATGTCCATAATGGTGACGCCATTGGGGATTCTGGCGGCCATCTATCTGCGCGAATATGCCAAGCAGGGGCCGCTGCTGCGCATTATCCGGGTGTCTGTGTACAACCTGGCGGGCGTACCATCCATTGTGTTTGGTGTGTTTGGCCTGGGCTTCTTTGTGTACTTTCTCGGCGGCAACATCGACCAGGCGTTTTATCCCGAGAATTTACCAGCGCCCACCTTTGGTACACCGGGTCTGTTCTGGGCCTCATTGACGCTGGCGCTGCTGACATTGCCGGTGGTGATTGTGGCCACCGAGGAAGGTTTGGCGCGGATTCCACGCACCATTCGTGACGGCAGCCTGGCATTGGGCGCCACCAAGGCGGAAACCCTGTGGAAGGTTGTAGTACCGCTGGCAACCCCGGCCATGATGACAGGGTTGATCCTGGCAATTGCCAGGGCGGCTGGCGAAGTGGCGCCACTGATGCTGGTTGGGGTAGTGAAGCTGGCTCCGTCGCTGCCCATTGACGGCATCGCACCCTTTATTCATCTGGAACGCAAGATCATGCACCTGGGCTTCCATATTTTTGATGTGGGCTTCCAGAGCCCGAACGTGGAGGCTGCGCGACCCCTGGTCTATGCCACGGCGTTGACACTGGTGTTCATCATTATCGTGCTCAATCTCACTGCCGTGGGTATCCGTAATCACCTGCGCGAAAAATATAAGAGTGAAGGGGATTGAGATGAATGATGTGGTAGCGCCGGAAACACCCGCCAATGTACAGCGAGAGATAATCATGACGGAAGCCAAATCCGATGATCATACCCCTCAGGTAGATGCCGTTCGCACCCATGCGGTAGGTGCCGGAATGTTTGATGATGACAGGCGCAAGCTGGATCTGGATCAGGAGCAGATCTGTATCGAAGTGAAGAAACTCAACCTCTTCTACGGGGAAGATCGCGCCCTGAGGGATGTGAGCATGCGCATCGCGGCCAAGCGGGTAACCGCTTTTATCGGACCTTCCGGCTGTGGCAAGTCAACCTTGCTGCGCTGCTTTAACCGCATGAATGACACCATTGATACCTGCCGTGTGGAAGGCGAGGTGCTGTTGGACGGTGAAGATATCTACGGACGGGCTGTAGATGTCGCCGAGTTGCGGCGACGTGTGGGCATGGTGTTCCAAAAGCCCAACCCGTTCCCGAAATCCATCTACGAGAACGTCGCCTATGGTTTGCGCCTGCAGGGTGTGCGCGATAAGGCTGTGCTGGATGAAGTGGTGGAGCGCTCACTGTCCCGGGCCGCACTCTGGGAGGAGGTGAAAGATAGGCTGCATGAAAATGCCTTTGGCCTCTCGGGTGGTCAGCAGCAGCGCCTGGTAATTGCCAGGGCAGTGGCCATCAGCCCGGAAGTCATTCTGCTGGATGAGCCCGCATCGGCGCTGGATCCTATTTCCACCGCCAAGATTGAAGAGCTGATCTATGAGCTGAAAGATGAATACACCATTGTCATTGTCACCCATAACATGCAGCAGGCTGCGCGTGTATCTGACTATACCGCCTATATGTACTTGGGCGAGCTGGTCGAATTTGATGACACCAAGTCTGTATTCACCAATCCGAAGAAAAAGGCCACTGAAGACTACATTACCGGCCGTTACGGCTAAGGACAGCGACATGGATAAGAGCGGTATTACCCACCACATCTCCAGTCATTTCAATGAGGAGATGATCAAGGTCTTCAATGACGTGCTCAGCATGGGCGATATGGTGGCAAGCCAACTTGAATTGGCCACCCAGGCGCTGCTGGATGGTGATCCAGAGGCGGCGCGACGGGTTGCTGATGGTGATGCCCGTATCAATGCTCTGGAAGTGCGTATTGATGAAGAATGTGCCGAGATCATCGCCCGGCGGCAGCCAGCTGCCAGCGATCTGCGTTTTGTTGTCACCATGATCAAGACCATCACTGATCTGGAACGGATGGGCGATGAGGCCAAGCGTATCGGCCGTATGGCATCAGAGCTGGCACCCTCGGAAGATCCCCAACGGCGCTTTGCCGAGTTGGCACATTTGAGCACCACCGTACTGCAGATGACCAATTCTGCCACTGAAG
>JBJHDG010000127.1:0-2327 GCA_050486425.1 Pseudomonadales bacterium
GCCCGATCACTGCCTTGATTCGGGGGGTGTTGATTCGAGGGCATCGGTGCCATCGGTGTCATGACGCGCCAAGCCAGTTCCGGGCGATGGTCATCCCCAAGCGCCAGTCCCTGGCAGGCCTGATTACCCAGCCGGGCGCGCAGCAGATCCAACAACTGGGCGCGGTTTTCCGGTTGCCCATTACCTGCCTTGGCCTGCCGGTGTTGGAACAGGGTCTGACTGGCCGGCTGCCAGGGCCCCAGTGCGCTTGCAGGGACTTGCAGTTGCAGGCTCAGCACCTCTGCCGGCAGTGACTGCCGCTCCAACTGCACCCGGCTCAGGGCCAGCAACCGGTACTTGTCCTGAGCCGGGTCCGCCAAGGCCACCCGCAGCTGAGCTGCCGGACCTTGCAGAGGAGCAAACTGCCATTGCAACTGCTGGCAGCCCAACTGCTTGGCCCGGAGCCAAGCCTGCAGATCACCCAGTAGGCGCTGCATGGGAAACAACAGCATCTGCTTGTTGCTGAGACTATTGGGTAGATGCAGGCTGGTATCGAAATGGTCTCGGGGTGTGAACAGGGGGCGGGGATCCGGCAAGCGGCCAGTCAAACGTCCCAGCAGATCCAGCAGTGCCGGTCCGAAGCGGCGCCCCAGTTCAACCCTGGGTAGCGCCAGCAGTTGTCCCAGGCGCTGAATGCCCATATTGGCCAACCGCTCCTGCAATTCTGCCGGCAACGTGCTGTGCTGCAGCGCCAGATTCAGTAACGCCTGCCGGCTCTGGGTCTGCACCTGGCCGGGGCTGGGCAGAGCCTCCAGCTGTAATTGCACCCCGGCCCGGGCCAGCCACTGGGCCGCCAGGGGCGTGGGCCCCAAACCGGCACGGGCCGCCAGACCAAATTCAAGACAGAGTTTCAGCAACCGGCGCCGCAGCCGGTACAGCCCGCCGAATAATTTCAGGCTGCCGCGGATCTCCAGCAGCAGGCAGTCCGGTGGCAGCAAACTGATCAGGGCGCTGTGGCTGTAGGCAGCTTCCGCCAGCAGGCGCAGTTGCTGATCCTGTTGCTGTTCCGGCAGCCACAGGCAGCACCAGAGTGCATCAGTGGAAGCCGTGGCCATGCTGGCTGGCGCTCTGCGGTAATGCTGGTTGCAGCTCGAGCTGCAATTGTGCGCCGGCCCAGCCACCCGGCTGTTTCAGCACGGTCAGTTGCAGGCTGTCTGTCGCTGTCGCGGCTTTACCCAGACGCAGTCGTAACGCGGCCATGGAAGCCTGGTTGGCGGCATTGTCCGGCCGGCATAGCCAGACCAGCGCATCCCCCTGACGGGCCGCCAGTTGCAGGCGGCGCAACCGGCTGTTGTCCAGTTGGCGCTCATCCAGCCAGCCCAGGGCAGCAGCGCAGGTGCCGGATTTCAGCGCCTGCTCCAAAGTCCAGAGCGCATCCTGATGCTGCTTGGTGTGCACCATCAGAATTTTGCTGATGTCTATGCCCATGGCGGCCAGCGCCGGGGCATAAGGCAATTGGGGCGGATTCACCCAAAGCAGCCAACGGGATTGCTGACTGAGTTTGGCCAGGGCAGGGGCCAGCAGGCGCAACTCGCCGATACCCGGCCTGGGCAGCAGCAATTCCACCAGGCCCTGACGCGGCCAACCGCCGGCCGCCAGGGTTTGGTCCAGGGCCTGATAGCCTGTGGGCTGAGACTCAGGCCTGGGCAGGTCCAGTTGCCGGGCGCGCCAGAGCTGCCCGCCCAGTTGCTGCAGTACGGGACGCGGGCCGGTGCTACGGAGGCTGGGCTCAAACAGGTTCTCAGACAGGTTCATGACGGACGCCTTGCAGGAATGGGGAACCGAGATTAGCTGTATATCCATACAGTATCAAGTGGGGTGTCCGGATTTCCTGCAAACCTTGCCCAGGTTTCAAGGTCTGACAGGTTCGCCAGCCAAAACAGAGCTGTTAGCATGCATCCTCAACCAGTCAGGGAGGCCGCGAATGAGCGGCAATAAGCAACAAGACAGTGGTCAGTCAGGCGGCGATGGGTCGCCAGACTCGGTGGCCGCCCGCATTCGCGCCCGGATCGAGGCCGCCGGCCAGCGCTACCACGCCAACGACAATATCCAGGAATTTATCCAGCCAGGTGAATTGGAGCTGCTGCAACAGGAAGTGGAGCTGCATATGCGCGCGGTGCTGCAGAGCCTGGTAATCGACATTGAGAGTGATCACAACACCCAGGACACAGCACGGCGAGTGGCCAAAATGTTCCTGCGAGAAGTGTTTGCCGGCCGCTATGCCCCCATGCCACCGGTTACCGAATTCCCCAATGTGTCGCGTCTGAACGAGCTGATGATTATTGGGC
>JBJHDG010000127.1:2337-7113 GCA_050486425.1 Pseudomonadales bacterium
GTGACTGTTCCCATCATCTGTGTCACATCATGGGGCAGATCTGGGTGGGCGTTATGCCCAATGAGCAGTCGGCATTGATCGGCTTGTCGAAATATGCGCGATTGGTGGAATGGGTGATGACCAGGCCCCAGATTCAGGAGGAAGCCATCGCCCAGTTGGCGGATCTGCTGCAGGAAAAAATGCAGCCAGATGGCCTGGCCATTGTCATGGAAGCCGATCATTACTGCATGCACTGGCGCGGCGTGCGCGACACCAACTCCAAGATGACCAACAGCATCATGCGCGGGTCATTTCTGAAAGATGCCAATCTGCGACGGGAATTTCTGGCCCTCATGCCCTCGGGCCGTTTGCAAAGGTAATCCTTATGCTGGTGCGATTGTTATATGCAAGCCGGGCCACCGATGCCATCGACAAGAAACTCATCGACAGCATTCTTGCCCAGTCCCACACCTACAATGCTGCTCATGGTATTACGGGTGTGCTTTGCGCCTGTGACAGCGGCAATATATTTCTGCAGGCTCTGGAAGGCGGCAGGGATGCGGTGAATCTGCTGTACCAGAAACTGATCCGGGATAGCCGACATCGGGATATCACTTTGCTGGAATATGCCGAGATCGGTGAGCGCCGCTTTTCCAACTGGCGCATGGGCCGGGTGGATATGAATCGGGTTAATGTGGTGACCGTGCTGCGCTACTCGGAATCGCCGCGCTTGGATCCATTCCGGCTCAGTGGCGCCAGCGCCCTGGCGCTGCTGGAGGATCTCAGCACCACAGCCGCTGTCATGGCACGCACAGACAGCAAATAAGCGAGCGGCAGGGCACGACTTTATAAACCGCGCTCTGCCATGCCACGACCAATGGCATAGTAGGTAAAACCCTGCTTTTCCAGCCAGGCCGGCTCGAACAAATTACGGCCATCAAAGATTACCGGCTGTTGCAGCTCCTGCTTGAGCTGTTGCAGGTCCGGACTGCGGAATTCATTCCACTCGGTAACGATGACCAACGCGTCCGCGCCGGCCAGGGTGGCATCGCGACTGCTGCATAGCTGCAGCTGCGCATGGCCTGGGTACAAACGGGCTGCCTCTTCCATGGCTGCTGGATCATAGGCCTGCACCTTGGCACCCGCTGCCCAGAGTTGCTCCAGCAGCACCCGACTGGGTGCTTCCCGCATATCATCCGTATTGGGTTTGAAAGCCAGCCCCCAGAGCGCAAAGGTGCGGCCGCGCAAATCCGAGCCAAAGTGATGCTGAATCTTGCGCCAGAGCACCAGCTTTTGCCGCTCGTTGACCTGCTCCACACCATCCATCACCAGCGGCTCCAGGCCTTGTTGTCGGGCCGTGTGAATCAATGCCTTGACGTCTTTCGGGAAACAGGAACCGCCATAACCGGCACCCGGATAAATAAAATTGAAACCAATGCGGGGATCCGATCCGATGCCACGTCGCACGGCTTCGATATCAGCCCCCAGATGATCTGCCAGATTGGCAATCTCATTCATCAGACTGATGCGGGTGGCCAGCATCACATTGGCGGCATATTTGGTGAGCTCGGCAGAACGGATATCCATCTGCAGCAGGCGATCATGATTGCGATTGAATGGGGCATAGAGCTGGGCCAGCATGTCCGCGGCCCATTCATCCTGGGTGCCAATGATGATGCGATCCGGCTTCATGAAGTCATGAATCGCAGCGCCTTCCTTCAGGAACTCCGGATTCGACACCACGGCAAATTCCAGCTGCAGACCACGCGCCGCCAATACTTGCGCGATAGTAGCTTGCACCCGGTCACCCGTACCCACAGGCACGGTGGATTTATCGACAATGATTTTCCGTTCCTGCATGTGTCGGGCGATGGTATCGGCCACTGCCAGCACATATTGCAAATCTGCCGAGCCGTCTTCATCGGCCGGCGTGCCCACGGCAATGAAGAGAACATCACCATGAGCAACCCCGGCCGCCGCATCCGTGGTGAACTGTAAGCGCCCCGCAGCCTGATTGGCCCGCACCATGTCTTCCAGGCCGGGTTCATAGATGGGGATCTGTCCCTGACGCAAGGCTTCAATCTTGGCCGCATCCACGTCTACACAGAGCACCTTATTGCCCATCTCGGCAAAACAGGCGCCGGTGACCAGACCCACATAGCCGGTTCCAAACATCGTCAGCTTCAAAACATCACTCCCATGCTGGTGCCTTGCAGGGCCCTGATTGCAGGGCTGTGCTTGAAGGGCGCTACTTTAAGGGAAAACGCCAGCGCTTTCGGCAGGAAAATGCATTGATTTTGTGGGTGCCGGCCCCCAGGTTTGGCAAACTCCCGGCAATCCATTAGGCTCGGCCGGAATTTTTCCCAGCCAGAGTCAGCCATAGTCATGTCACAGTTTGATTACGACCTGTTTGTCATCGGGGCCGGCTCCGGTGGTGTGCGCGCTGCCCGTATGTCCGCTGCCTTTGGTGCCCGGGTTGCCGTTGCCGAGCACCAGGCCCTGGGCGGCACCTGCGTCAATGTGGGCTGTGTGCCGAAAAAGCTCTTCGTCTATGGCGCCCAGTTTGCCGAGGAGTTTGCCGATGCCGCTGGTTATGGCTGGCAGCTGCAACCGGCGAGCTTTCATTGGCCCACCCTGAGGGATAACAAGACCCAGGAAATCCAGCGTCTGAATGGCGTCTATGAAAACCTGCTGCGCAATGCCGGGGTGGATATCCTGCACGGCCGGGCCCAGGTTACGGGTCCCCAGGAGGTGAGCCTGGCGGGCCGCCGCTACAGCGCCAGATATATTCTGCTGGCCACTGGCAGCAAGCCCTATATCCCGGCGTTTCCCGGCGCAGAACACTGCATCAACTCGGATCAGGCATTTTACCTGCCAACTTTTCCCAAGCGGGCCCTGGTGTTGGGCGGTGGTTACATTGCCGTGGAATTTGCCGGCATTTTCCAGGCCCTGGGCGCAGAAACCCAACTGCTGTACCGCGGCCCCCTGTTTTTGCGCGGCTTTGATGCGGGTGTACGGGAGTTCGTGCGGGATGAAATCAGCCAGAAAGGCATCGGGCTGCACTTCAACGCCCAGGTACAGACAATTACCAAAACTGCTGCCGGTGACTTACAGGTGCGCACTCAGGATGGCCAGCAGTTCAACACTGATCTGGTGCTGGCTGCCACCGGCAGAACACCCAACAGTGCCGAGCTGGGACTGACAGAAGTGGGGGTTGCCCTGGGCGCACGGGGTGCGGTGCTGGTGAATGATCAGTATCAAACCTCGGTACCCAGCATCTATGCCCTGGGTGATCTGATCGATCACGTGCAATTGACGCCGGTGGCCATTGCCCAGGCCATGTGCGTGGCAGAAAATTTGTTCAATGGCGGCCAACGGACGCTGAACTACCGCAATATCCCCACTGCTGTATTCTGCCAACCCAATCTGGCGACAGTAGGGCTAAGTGAAGAAGCCGCTCTGGCCGAATATGGCGCCATCGATATTTACGAGACCCGCTTTCGTCCCATGAAACACACCTTGTCTGGCCGTGAAGAACGCACTCTGATGAAGTTGGTGGTCGGGCGCAGTGATGATCGGGTGCTGGGTGCGCATATGGTGGGGCCGGATGCCGGCGAGATCATTCAGGGCTTGGCCGTAGCGTTGCAAGCCGGGGCCACCAAAGCCCAGTTCGACCGCACCATCGGCATTCATCCCACCGCGGCAGAGGAATTCGTCACGCTGCGCACCCCAAGCCGACGCCTGCCAGCGGAGACTGTTTGATGCCTCATGTGCGCTTCCGAATCTGCCTGTTGGCACTGCCGCTGCTTGGTGCCTGCACTCAACTGCAGCCAGCACCAGCGCCTGCTATCCCGGCGACCCCGCAAGCACGCAATGTGATTCTGTTTCTTGGTGATGGCATGGGCATCTCCACGGTGACCGCGGCGCGCATTCTGGAAGGCCAGCTACGCGGCGAATCCGGTGAAGAGAATTTGCTGAGCTTTGAGCATCTGCCATACACAGCGTTGGTGAAGACCTACAACGCCAATATGCAAGTGCCGGATTCTGCCGGCACCATGAGCGCCATCATGACGGGTCAGCGCGGCAACTTTGGTGTGGTGGCCATGCAGTCCTATTTGCCCCGTGGCCAATGCCTGGGTGCCCAGGAAGCGCAGCTGCCCACACTGCTACAGGAAGCCGCCAGCCGCGGCCTGGCCACGGGCATCGTCACCAATACCCGCATTACCCACGCCACGCCTGCTGCCACCTATGCCCACAGTCCGGATCGGAACTGGGAAGCTGATGCACTGATGCCGGCCTATGCCAGAGAGCAGGGTTGTGTGGATATCGCGCAGCAACTGCTGGCGACACCCACTGGACCTGGGCATCGGGGCCTGGATCTGATGCTGGGTGGTGGCCGAGCGGCCTTTCTACCCAGAGCGGAGGCCGACCCGGAGTATCCGGAGCTCAATGGCCTGCGCCTGGATGGTCGCAACCTGATCAATGACTGGTTGGCGGCAGCCTCAAACCGGCACTATGTGTGGGACATGGCAGGGTTCCAGCAATTGCGCCCTGGTGATGGCAGCCAGATCCTGGGGCTGTTTGAGCCCTCCCATATGCAATTCGAGTTGGACCGCAGTGCCGACGTCGCCGGCGAGCCTTCCCTGGTGGCCATGACGGCCTTTGCCATTGCCCATTTGCAGCAGGCCCAGCAGGGCTACTTCCTGGTGATTGAAGGCGGCCGTATTGATCATGCCCACCACGGCAATAACGCCGCCCGGGCACTGCACGAAACCATCACCTTCGCTGCTGCTGTGG
>JBJHDG010000128.1:0-7110 GCA_050486425.1 Pseudomonadales bacterium
GCCACCACCACTAATGGCGGCAGCCGAGGCCTGGTGATGGGGATCCCGGAATGGGCGCTGCAACTGGGCAGGATCTGCCGGCAGGGCCAGGCCGGCGGCCGCATGCACCTGCATTACCTCCAGCGCTTCGGCGCTGCAAAGGGGTGGCAGCAGACCGGGCAGGGCACGGGCCAACAAGGTTTTGCCGGCGCCCGGCGGCCCCACCATTAGTAGGTTGTGACCGCCAGCAGCAGCAATCACCAAGGCCCTTTTGGCCAGGGCCTGGCCGCGGATTTCATCCAGCAGCAAGGTGGTTGGTGGCAGGGGTTGGTGACACTGGGGTGGCTGCCAACTGGGCCAGGGCGTCTGGGGTTGTAACAGGTGCAGGGCCTGGCGCAAATGGCTTACCGGCAGCAGGGGCAACTGCGGCAGGGCACTGGCGCAATTGTCTGCAGGCAACAATAGATGCCGGCTTGCAGCCTTGGCGGCGAGGGCCGCATTCAGCGCACCCCGCACTGGCCGCACTTCCCCAAACAGACCCAGTTCCCCAATGACTTCCAGTTGCGCCAGGCGCGGGGCGGGCAGCCCGGTGTTGGCGGCGAGAATGGACAGCGCAATGCCCAGATCGAAGCGGCCGCCGTCCTTGGGTAAGTCGGCGGGCGCCAGATTTACCGTGATGCGGCCGCTGGGAAATTCAAAACCGCAGGTTTGCAGTGCGCTTTGCACCCGGTCCCGGGCTTCCCGCACTGCGGTCTCCGCCAGCCCTACCAGAGAAAATCTGGGCAAGCCCGGTCCCAGATGGGTCTCGATGCGCACCAGCGGGGCATCCAGACCGATCTGGGCGCGACTGTAGATGCAGGCGGTGGGATCGCTCATCAGCGCGTCGCTGCTGGGCTGACCCGCCCGGATCAGTCCACCGGCTGGGCTGGGCTGGCGCTGCCGGCTTCCAGGGCGGCCAGCCGCGCTTCCAGCGCATTGGCATAAGCCTGCAGGCGCGCCAGCTGCGCCTGCTGTTGTTGGAACTCCGCTCGGGGGACCAATTGCAGTTGGCTGAGCAGCCCTTCCAGGGCTGGCCCCAGTCGTGCCTGCAGATCCTTGGGCAGGTCTTTGCTCAGTTCCGGCGGCAGCAGGTCTGCCAGCAGCTGCTGCAGGCGCCGGCTGAGGTCATCCAGGGGGAAAACGGGCATGGCAGTCCTTGGTGGTAATTGGTGGTAACGGCCTTTTTTGGTAACGGCTTGGGCGGCATCTTACCGGGTTTGCCAGGCAGCCCCCAGGGCGGACAGCGACCCGTGCTGTAGGCCGGCGCCCTGATGACTGGGCCGCCAGGCACTGCCCTGGTACGCAGGATTGCCTCGTTTTGGTGCGCACGCTGGTGTTTTGGTGCAGCGGCAGGGCAGGCCGACCCGGCAGAACCTCGGGCTGGATTCAGGACTGCAAAAATTCCCCATGAAAAACAATTGCTTGGGTGGTTGGCACAGTTTCTGCTCTAAAGC
Source organism: Pseudomonadales bacterium (assembly GCA_050486425.1). Lineage (GTDB taxonomy): Bacteria > Pseudomonadota > Gammaproteobacteria > Pseudomonadales > Azotimanducaceae > SKXG01. The sequence goes on from JBJHDG010000128.1 coordinate 1,473, forward strand.
CCTCGTGCGTGCCCATTACTGCCGCTGGCGGCAGCGGGCACGGACAGGTTTTAGGGAGTGGACGAATGCAACGCAAACGGGAAGACAAGCCAGTGTTGCGGCCGAGTTGGGTCGTTAGCGCCGGGCGGTCGGTGTCGCAATGCCGGTAATTGAGCGAGAATCTGTCGCGCAACGTTCCTCCACGAAAGCCCGAGCCGGCGTATGCAAATTCGCCGTGCTCATTGTCGCGACAGCCTCTTGAGGAGACTAAACATGAAATTGGTTACAGCAATCATCAAGCCTTTCAAGCTCGACGATGTGCGTGAAGCGCTTTCGGATATCGGCGTTCACGGCATGACCGTCACAGAAGTAAAGGGATTCGGGCGCCAAAAAGGCCATACCGAACTCTACAGGGGGGCCGAGTACGTGGTGGATTTTCTGCCCAAGGTGAAAGTCGAGGTAGCAATCGACGACGCCTTGCTCGACCAGTGTCTGGAAGCCATCACCAAAGCCGCTAACACCGGCAAGGTGGGCGACGGCAAGATTTTTGTCGCCAACCTGGAAGAAGTGGTGCGCATTCGAACCGGTGAAACAGGTTCGGACGCCGTCTAACGGCCCGAGATCGAGGAGATTGAATCGTGGAAGATCTGTTGCAAATTACTTATGCCATCGACACATTTTACTTTTTGTTGATGGGCGCACTGGTGATGTTCATGGCGCCGGGCTTTGCCATGCTGGAAGCCGGCTTGGTCCGCGCCAAGAACACCGCTGAAATTCTCACCAAGAACGTCGCCCTGTTCGGCATTGCCTGCATCATGTACCTGTTCGTGGGGTACTACCTGATGTATATGGGTATTGACGAAGGCGGCTTCTTTCCGGGCATTGGCCTGCTGATTGGCGCGGAAAATACCTTTGAGGAAGTGGTGGCAACTGCGGGCACGGACGACGCTGTGTACTACTCCGCCCGTTCGGATTATTTCTTCCAGGTGGTGTTTGTGGCCACGGCCATGTCCATCGTCTCTGGTGCTGTGGCCGAGCGCATGAAGCTTTGGGCGTTCCTCGCCTTCGCGGTGGTGATGACCGGTTTTATCTATCCCATTCAGGGCGCCTGGAGCTGGGGTGCAGGTTGGTTGGATGCGCTGGGCTATTCCGACTACGCAGGTTCCGGCATTGTACATATGGCCGGTGCCTCCGCGGCCTTGGCGGGTGTGCTGCTACTGGGTGCACGTAAGGGCAAATATGCCGCTGACGGTTCCGTCAACGCGATTCCTGGCGCCAATATGCCCCTGGCGACCCTGGGTATGTTCATCCTCTGGTTCGGCTGGTTCGGCTTCAACGGTGGTTCAGAACTGAAAGTCTCCGACTTTGAGAGTGCCAACAATGTGGCCCAGGTGTTCGTTAACACCAACTTGGCAGCAGCCGGTGGCCTGGTGGCGGCATTGATCTTCGCCCGTCTGTTGTTTGGCAAGGCTGATCTCACCATGGCTTTGAACGGCGCCCTGGCCGGCCTGGTGTCCATTACCGCAGATCCGCTCTCCCCCAGCGCACAAGCGGCTGTGCTGATCGGTATGATCGGTGGTCTGATCGTGGTCTGCTCCATCGTGCTGTTGGATAAGCTGCGCATCGACGATCCGGTGGGTGCCATCTCGGTACATGGTACCGCCGGTATCTGGGGTGTGCTGGCCGTGTGCTTCACCAACGACGAAGCCAGCCTGGGCGCCCAGCTGATCGGCATCGCGGCCATCTTCGCCTGGGTATTCGGGATGAGCCTGATCGTATGGGGCATCCTCAAGGTCACCATGGGCATCCGTATCTCGGAAGAGGAGGAATACGCGGGTGTGGATCTGGCAGAGTGTGGCCTGGAAGCCTATCCGGAGTTCGTGAAGTCATAACGCCTGCCTGCAGGCACCAAAAAAGGGCGCCCTGGCGGCGCCCTTTTTTATGAACAAATCCCTACAAAATTCCTGGTGCCAAATTGTGCGGTGCGTCACGAAGGCGCTTGTCAGCTGTGCCGGCTCGACTATATGTATGCTGAATTCAGCACGCTGAATGGGAGCAGGCCCAGGGCCTGGTGCCGACACAAACCGAACGGGTGACAGCAGCCATGCAGGACGACGATATCGAACTGGATGATGACTTCGAAGCGGACGAGGACGCAGAGGTAACGGCCAGCCCACTGCTGGGTGCCAGCGGCTCGCGCTACCAGGACGTGGACACCGAGCATTCCATTGCGGTCCGGGATGCCATCCGCCGTCAGCTGGCGGCAGATGTGGAGGCGTTCCTGGCCCAGGGCGGCGCCATTGCCACGGTAGCGGCCGAGGTGCGTACCGACCTGCCCACCAAGCCGAAACAGGCCTACGGCCGCAGCGCCATCTGAGTCAGCGCCAGATCCGGTGCACAGGCGCCGGGTCTGGCCTGCTAGAATAGCCGGCTTCATGCACAGGAGCCGGTTATGCGCTATATCAGCACCAGGGGCGGTACCCCACCGCTGGCCTTTCAGGATGCCGTTCTCACCGGGTTGGCCCCGGACGGTGGCCTGCTGATTCCCGAGCGTATTCCGGATCTCAAACCCAAGCTCAACGCCCTGCGCGGGCTCTCTTTTGTCGAGCTGGCCGAGGCAGTGCTGGCGGAGTTTATTGATGATATGCCCCGCGCCGACCTCTCCGCCCTGGTACGGCGCAGCTTTGCCGGCTTTGATGTCCCTGAGGTAACTCCCCTGCAACATCTGGGCGAGTACTCGGTGCTGGAGCTCTTCCATGGCCCCACCCTGGCCTTCAAGGACGTGGCGCTGCAGTTCCTGGGCAATCTGTTCGAATACATCCTCACCCAGCGCCAGCAGACCCTGAATATCCTCGGTGCTACCAGTGGTGATACCGGCAGTGCCGCCATCGCCGGTGTGCGCGGCAAGCAGCATATCGCCATCTTCGTGCTCTACCCCAATGGCCGCACCAGTGCCCTGCAGGAATTGCAGATGACCACGGTGACTGATGCCAATGTGCACTGCCTGGCGGTGGATGGCAGCTTCGATGATTGCCAGGCCATCATGAAGGAAATCTTCAGCGATCTGGATTTCAAGAACCGCTATCACCTGGGGGCCGTGAACTCGGTGAATTGGGCGCGGGTGTTGGTGCAGATCGTGTACTACGTGTACGCCACCCTGCAGCTGGATCAGAACGGCCGGCGCAAAGTCAGCTTCAGCGTGCCGACGGGTAATTTTGGCGACATCTTTGCCGGTTATCTGGCACTGCGCATGGGCCTGCCCATCGACAAACTGGTACTGGCCACCAACGAGAACGACATCCTGTCGGTGTTTTTCAACACGGGTGTGTACAAGCGTGGCAAGGTGCAGTTCACCGTAAGCCCGTCCATGGATATCCAGGTGGCCAGCAATTTCGAGCGCTTCTTGTACTATCGCCTGGAGGGTGATTGCGAAAAGCTCAAGGCCTTCATGCAAACCTTTGCCGCCCAGGGTGAAGCCAAATTGGATGATGGCAAGCCCATTGATCACCACATCATTGCGCATGCGGTGGATGTACCCACCACGCTGCAGACCATTCAGGATGTGTATGCCCAGCATCAGTATGTGGTGGATCCGCATACCGCCATCGGCATTGCGGCGGCGCAGCATTTCGGCCTCACCGCTCCGCTGGTGTGCCTGGCCACGGCGCATCCGGCAAAGTTTCCGGAAACCGTGGACAAAGCATTAGGTGCAGCACTGGCACGTCATCCGCGACTGGATGCGCTGGCGGGCCTGCCCAGTCGCAAGACGAAAATCACGGCGGATATTGAAGTGGTAAAGGCCTTTGTGGCCGAGCACGCGATTGGCGTTAAGGGTGAGTAAGTGGCAAAGGCTGGCTGCTACAGCAGCCAGCCTTTGCGCCAACAGCCCCAGATGCAGGCGCCGGCCAGGCCGCCACCAATATGCGCCAGCGCGGATATCTGGCCGTTGAAGAATAGCTGCTCCCACAGGATCAGCAGTTGCACGGCGCCGAAGATCAGCAGATAGATCCACACCGGATAACCCTTGACCAGGTACTCGCGCAGCAGGCTGATGGCGAGCAGGCGCCCGGCCAGGCCAAACGGAATCCACATCACCCGGGCCTTGGGAAACTGCAGCACATAAAACACCAGCAAACCAAATACGCCACCGCTGGCGCCAATCAGGCCCACATCATGAAAGGCCAAGTGCAACAAGCCGCCGAGCATGGAGGAGATAAAGAACAAACCCAGCATGCGCCGGCGGCCGAACACGCATTCAATATTGCGGCCAAACAGCAGCAGGAAATACAGGTTTCCCAGCAGATGAAACCAGTCACCGTGCACAAAGGGATACAGCAACAGGCCGCTCAGCCAGGCCAGACCCTGGGCGTCGGGACGCAATACCAGCAGCTCCCAAGGGCCGGGCATATGACTTTCCTGCCACACCAGAATGCTGCTGATCAGGATCATTCCTGCCAGTGACCAGGTAGCCCAGGCATGGCGGTGGGTTACTCGCTGACGTAGCTTCACCGGCATGCCCACCAGCAGTAACAATATCTGGCCCCAGGGTAGATGGGTGCGGCGCTCGTATTCGCCGCAGTCATCCTGCTGCCAGTCTGGTTTGGGCATTTGGTTAAGCATCGTGGGAGCTCCTTCGCAATGCTTGCAGTGAGGCAGGCAATGGCTGCTGTTCACCGCGTTGATTATGGGTGTGCCGCTCAATCTTATGCAGGCGTTCGCTGGTGAGCGGATGCGTGTGAAACCAGCCCTGCCACTCGGTCTCATGTAGTTGTTGTTGCATATGGAGAAAAAAACTGTCGGCCCCCAGGCTGTGGCCATAGTAGTGGTCCAGCATTTGCAGCGCAAAGCTGTCGGCGTGACGTTCCATGTCGCGGTTAAAGCTCAGCAGGGTGAGCCCGCCGGTTTGGCTGAACAGGGATTGCATGGCAAAGCCTTCGCGTCCCAACAGGGCAGCCCAAAGCAGCGATAGCACTGCGCCTCTGCTTAGCGCAGCGATGGGGTCGCGATGCTGGATATGACCGATTTCGTGGGCCAGCACCATGGCCAACGCGTTTTCGGTGTCCAGAGTATCCAGTAGCGCGCGGGTAACCACCACATGACCACCCAGCGTGGCAAAGGCATTGGGTTGGCTGCTATCCAGCAGATGGACGGTCACTGGAATTCTCGGTTGCTCCGGCATTTGCGTCATCAGCGCATCCGCAAGTTGTTGTAGTGCTTGCTGTGCCTCCGGCCAATTGTTGCTGATAGGTAGTGCAGGTACTGCAGCTCGCTCCCAGCGAAAAGGAATTTTTGGCGCCAACAGCCCGGTCAGCACCACTACCAGTACACTTAACGCGACCATGGCTATGCCCACCATCAGCACCAGGCGCGCGAATTCCGCCAATTGGTTCTGCGGTGGGTTGTTGATGTGTTCGGGAAGGCGGGGGTTGCCAGTGGGTAATTCGGACATGGCTACTGCATCACCGGCGAGGAAACACCGCGGTGCCATAGGCAAATACTTCTACACCGCCGGTGGCCTGGGCAGCATTAATGCCGATGCGTGCGGTGTCCAGCTTGACGTTCAGGATCGCCTGCGCGCCCAGGGCGTTGGCCTGCTGCTGCATGCGCAGCAGAGCTTCCCGTCGCGCCCGATCCACCAGGGATTCATACACGCCGATAC
>JBJHDG010000129.1:0-4012 GCA_050486425.1 Pseudomonadales bacterium
GCGCTGCGTTATCGTCGCCGGCACATTAATACGCTTGGACTCATGATGTGGTCGGCCTATGGCGCCGGCCTGGGCATGCAGTTTGTGTTGGGCCTGACCGCTGGTGAGTTAGTGATGTTTGGTCTGTACAGCCTGTCGCTGGTGGGCACCATGCTGGTAGCGGGGGAGGTGGCTGCCTTGCAGCGTACCCTGAGCCGACGCAGTCGGGATCTGGAGCAGGCGTTGACCAAACTCTCTGAGCTGGCCATGCGCGATGACCTCACCGGGCTCTACAACCGGCGTCAGTTGATGGAATTTCTGCAGCGGCAAAAAGCGCTCGCGGATCGTGGTGGGCCGGGCTTTTGCGTTTGCTTTCTGGACCTGGATCACTTCAAGCGGGTGAATGATCTCTTTGGGCACCGACGTGGGGATGAGGTGCTCAAGGCCTTCGCCCAGGTGGCAGAAAAAGCGGTGCGGGAAGAAGACTTTGTGGCGCGGATCGGCGGTGAAGAATTCATCCTGGTGTTGGTCAATGCCGGTGCCGATACCGCCCAGATGGTGGCAGAGCGGCTGCGGCGTCAAACCCAGCTGCTGTTGGTGGATCCTTCAGCACCGGATTACATCATGACCGTCTCCGCAGGTATCGCGGTCTATCAGCCGACGGAAACTTTGGATGCGCTGCTGGGCCGTGCCGACAGTGCCATGTACTTGGCCAAATCTTCGGGGCGCAATCAGGTCCGGCTTGCCGCACCTGCTACCGCTACCTCCACCGAGACGCTCCAGACTGGTGCGACCATTACTGCTACAGGGTCGCAGGGCACAGCCGGCAGTTAAGGTTGTTCCCAGGTGACCCAAAACGCTTAATCGGGTAGGCTCAAGCCCATCAATTTAGTCAGGCACGGGCCCGCAGTTGGCCTGGGCAGGGAGCAAACAGGAGCCCGTGGAGCGCAGAGTTTACACGCGACAGCCGATTACCATCGGTGCGTTGGTACATCCCGAACAGGGCCGATCCTGGCTTTGCACCATTCGGGATTTTTGTGAAGGTGGCATGTTGCTGATGGGGGCCGCAGGCAGCCGTTCATTGGCAGCCAGCGGCAATCACAAGCCTGGCGACGCAGTCAATCTGCATTTTTCCATACCCACGCGCACCGGGGAGCAGCATTTGCGCCTGGAGGCGCGCATTGCACGCCTGCTGGATAACGGCCTGGGTATGGGCGTGCGTTTGAAAGCACCCTTAAAGGCCAGTCAGTTCAAGCTCCTGATGGATTTTGCCGAAGCAGCAGGCATGGTGGCTGCCGGTGAGAAGGCTGCACCCCCGTCCGAGACGCCACCGGCCTCGGCCCCGCCATCGACAGCAGGCCTCCCACCTGCTGGTCCTGGCGTCCTGCCGGCGGCGGATGGCAAGCGACAGTCAGGGTCGCAGGCAGCAACAGCCAAACCCAAGACGCCTGGCGCCGATACCAGGGTCAGCACCATCGAGGCCGCACTGCGCGATAAGCGCGTCAGTGCCACCGGTGCTGCCAAGGTGCGGGGGATCCTGATTTCCCATACCGAGCGGACCCTGAGTCGAATCCTGGCGGCGTTCTTTGAACGGGCCGATCGGGAGCTGCTGCTCAAGGCCAGGGATGCCGGCACCAATGCCCGACAGATGATGTACTTCGAGGCCCTGGATCAGCTGGACAAACAGCGCGGTAAGGTGCGGGAAAAGTTTCAGAGCCTGGTGCTGGAACAAATCCATCACGTGTCCGATATGGATCAGGTATTGGAACAGCGTCGGCGCCGGGAGCTGGGTGAAGGCAACAAGCTGCAGGTGGTGGATACCGACGAGTTCGAAGACTGGTTGATGGCGGCGGAGGTGATTTCCAAGGCCGAAGCCCGGTTTGCAGAGATGCTATTTGATTTGCGGACCTGGCTCGGTTTGATGGCCAAACCTTGGGGGCACAAGGATGTGGTGCCTGTTGGGCCGGCCACCCTGGTGTGGGCATTTGATGATGTGCTGGGCACGCTGGATATCCGGCGTCAGGTACGCGCTGATATCTACAAAGAATTTGAGCATGTGTTGCTGGGGCAGCTGGCAAACTTCTATCCCGCCATGCTGAGTGCGTTGGAGGATAGCGGGTTTTTCCCGGCGATTGAAGAGTTGCGCCAGGCCATGTTGCAGCGCGAGTCAGGCGCTCAGGCGCCGTCCGCTGCGATGGCTGCCGCGCCAGCAGGTGCAGTCACTGGTACGCCACGTGGGGAATTGCCGCCAGGTGCCCAGCCTCAACCCAAGGCTACGGTGCCGCGCAATCCGTTCCTGCCACAACAGGGTGCTTCGGCAGAGGTCTACAAGGCGGCCAGAGAACTGCTTAGCCTGGGTCGGCGCGCACGCCATGTGCGCGGTCAGCCTGAGGAAGCGCCCATCGCGCCACCGGGTACGGCGCCAGAACGGCGATTTGATGCGGCTGATGTGATCGCCGCCATTGCTCAGATTGAAAGGGAGTTGGGTGATTCACCTCGGGCAGACTTACGTTTGCGACCGCGCCTGGTACAAGTGCTGAAGGAAAAGCATGGCGGTCGCAAGGCCTTCGGTGAAGAGCTCTATGACACCCTCAATGTCATGGAGAATCTGGTCGAGTCCCTGGAGCAGGATCATTTTCTCACTGAGGGTATCCGGGAATGGATCAAGCGCCTGGAGCTGACGCTGAATAAATTGGCGACACTGGATCCGAGCTTCCTGGCGCCGGATGGTCAGCAAACCCACTCCGCCATGGAGTTCCTGAATCAACTGGCACGCCTGGGTAACAGTCGTGATGTGGTAGCCGGCATTGATCGGGAAGTGGGTCAGCGGGTGGATGAACTGCTGCAGCGCGTAGTGCAGGAGTTTGATGCCAATCCCAACATCTTCAAGGAGGTGCTGGGAGAGATTACGCCGCTGGTCGATCGCCAGTCTGTCACCTATCGCGGTAACGTCGAGCGCACCGTGCGTGCCAGCGAAGGTCAGCAGAAACTGGCCCGGGCCAGGCGTGCGGTGCTGGATGTTTGTGCCGAGATGTTGGACGGCCAGCAAGTGCCTGCACTTCTGTTGCAGTTGCTGAATCCAGGCTGGCGCAACCTGTTGGTACACAACCATCTGCGTTTTGGTGACAGAAGCGCCGAGTGGCGCGATGCGCTGGCGGTGCTGACCCAGCTGCGGGCGCACCTTGAACAGAAGACCAAGCCAGGTGATGCGGAATACGTTGAACCGGAAGAAGTGCTGAAGCGGGTGGTGGCTGGCCTCAACAGTATTTCTTATGAGCCAGGTAAACGTACCCCGCTGGTCATGGCGCTGTCCGATGCCATTATCGGTGATGTGGCCGGCAGCAAAGCCAACGTGAAAATGGTGGCGGTACCCAGAGGCGGCAGCATTGATGCGCTGGGGTTGCGGGCACTGCTACCAGATACCAATCCAGATATTGAGACCGAGAATGAGTCAGCGCGGCGCAGTTGGAAAAACGCCCTGGAACGCGCCCGCCGTATCGGTGTTGGCGAGTGGCTGGCCATGACCGATGATCAAGGGCGGCCATTGATTCTGACGATCGCGTTTGTAGGTGATGAAGCCAGCAGCTTTGTGTTGGTCAACCGTAAGGGCGTGAAGGTCAAAGAAATGCCGCTGAAGGAACTGGCCGATGGCTTGTTTGGCGGCAAGGTGACCCTGCTGGATGACTATGAAATTCCGCTGGTAGAGCGAGCTTCCCAGCGCATGTTGCAGAACCTGCATAACCAACTGACCTATCAGGCAACCCATGATGAACTCACCAGTCTGTTGAATCGCAAGGAGTTCGAGCGCCTGCTTAACAGTGCCATTCAGACCGCGCGTCACGGCTCCCGTCAGCATGCGCTGATGTATGTGGATCTGGATCAGTTCAAGATCATCAACAATGCCAGTGGGCACAAGGCAGGTGATGAGCTGCTCAAATTGGTGGGGCAGCGATTGACGGAAGAACTGAAGGAGAATGACGCCAAGCTGGCACGTTTAGGTGGCGATGAGTATGGTATTCTCGTGCCTAACGTG
>JBJHDG010000129.1:4022-7073 GCA_050486425.1 Pseudomonadales bacterium
TGGCAGAAAAGGTGTTGAAGCTGATTCGTGAACAGCGTTTTGACTGGGAGGATAAACATTATTCGCTCAGCGCCAGTGTTGGCTTGGTGTTTATTGATGAGGCCAGTGAGGGCACGGATGTGCTGATGCGCAGCGCCGATCAGGCCTGCTATGCGGCCAAGGATGCGGGCCGTAATCGCGTACAGGAATATGAGCCTGGGGATGCGCGCATGATGCGCCGCCATGGCGTCATGGAATGGGTGACGCAGCTGGATCAGGCCATTGATGATAATCGCCTGGTGCTGAATTGTCAGCGTATCGTGCCGGTAATGAATGGTCACGAGGAGCAGGCACATTACGAGATCCTGCTGACCATGCGCGATGAACTGGGTGATGTGATGCCACCCAGCGAATTCATTTTGGCAGCAGAGACCTATAACAAGGTCACCATGATCGATCGCTGGGTGGTGGAGCAGGTCTTTGATTGGATGGCGCGGCATCGTGACCACCTGGATCATATCGGCGGCTTCGCCATCAATGTCTCTGGGCATTCGGTGAACGATGAAACCTTCTCCGACTTTGTGCTGGAACAATTTGGTAAAACCAAGGTGCCAACCAGCAAAGTCTGTTTTGAAATCACTGAAACCGCAGCCATTGCCAATCTCGACAATGCCCGTGATTTCATGAATCGTATGAAAATCATTGGCTGCCGCTTCTCGCTGGATGATTTCGGCACTGGCCTGTCGTCCTATTCCTACCTGCGCAATCTGCCGGTGGATTTCGTGAAGATCGATGGCGTCTTTGTGCGGGAGCTGGCGAGCAATCCCGATGATTACGCTGTGGTGCGTTCCATCAACGAGATCGGCCACTGTATGGGCAAGAAGACCATCGCCGAGTTTGTGGAGAATGAAGACATTCTGGCCAAGCTGCGGGAGATTGGGGTGGACTTTGCCCAGGGCTATGGCATCGACAAGCCGGTGCCACTGGCGGAGCTGCAGATCGTCTGATCTGCAGCCCGGGATCCCTTGGCCCTGCGCTCAGCGTTCCGTCAGCAGAGTTTCCAGCAATGCCTTCTGGCTGTGCAAACGGTTGCCAGCCTCTTCCCAGACCACCGAGCGGTGGTCATCCAACATATCGTCACTGACTTCCTCGCCCCGGTGCGCCGGTAGGCAATGCATGAAGAGCGCATCCTTGTGGGCCAAGTCCATCAGCTGCGGATTCACCTGAAAGGGTGCGAAGCTCGCCAGCCGTTGCTGCTGCTCTGCTTCATGACCCATGGATGACCAGACATCGGTCACCACCAGGTCGGCGCCGCGTACTGCTGCCGCCGGATCTCTGACGATGCTGACCTGATTGCTCGTTTGCATCAGGGCCGGATCGGGATCAAAGCCAGCAGGGCAGGCAATGCGCAACTGAAAGTCGAACTGACGCGCCGCGTTGATATAGGAGTGGCACATGTTGTAGCCATCACCGACGAAGGCTACCTGGGCACCCTTGATGTCTCCGCGTTGTTCGAAAAAGGTCTGCATATCTGCCAGCAGCTGGCAGGGGTGGAAACGGGCAGTCATGGCGTTGATCACAGGCACCCTGGCGTATTTGGCCAGTTCCTCCACGTCCTCATGGGGGCGCGTACGCACCATGATCACGTCCACCATCTCCGATAGCACCCGGGCGGTATCAGCGATGGGTTCACCGCGACCGAGCTGGGTGTCGTCTGGGCTCAGGAAAATGGCGTGGCCGCCCAGTTGCTGCATACCAGCCTCAAACGCCACCCGGGTGCGGGTGGAGGAGAGTTGAAACACCATGGCCAGGGTGCGGCCGCGCAGTGGTTCATGCAGCTCACCCCGTGCCCGCATGGCCTTCAAGGCGATGGCGCGTTGAATCAGGGCCCGCAGTTCGTCCGGGGAGAAATCCAGCAGGGTCAGAAAATGGCGGATGCTCATGGGGTTGCCTAGGGCATGGCCTTGATCAGTGCCACCACGCCATCCACCAGGCTGTCAGCATCGGCATCACTCAGCACCAGTGGTGGCAGCAGACGGATCACATTGCCCTGGGTGACATTGATGAGCAGCCCCTGGGCCAGGGCCTGGGTGACCAGTGCCTCACAGGGCTGGGCCAGTTCGATGCCCAGCATCAGACCTTTGCCGCGGATTGCGGTAACGCGATTGTCGCCTGCCAATGCTTGCCGCAGGCGGGTTTGCATATGGCTGCCCAGCTGGGCTGCCCGGGTCAGCAGATCATCCTCGGCAATGGCATCCAGCACCGCCAGCGCTGCGGCACAGACCAGCGGGTTGCCACCGAAGGTGGAGCCGTGGTTGCCGGGCTTAAACAGCTGTGCGGCGGGCCCGCGCGCCAGGCAGGCACCAATGGGCAGGCCGTTACCCAGGCCTTTGGCGGTGGTGACCAGATCCGGCAGCAGATTCAGGTGCTGATAGGCAAAATATTTGCCGGTGCGGCCGTTGCCGGTTTGCACTTCATCCAGTATCAGCAGCCAGCCCTGGGTATCACAAAGTTCCCGCAGCGCCAGCAGGTAGGCGTCGTCGGCCAGGGTCAGGCCGCCTTCACCCTGAATGGGCTCCACCATCACCGCCACCACATTGGGGTTGTTGGCGGCAATGGTGCGTACGGCCTTGATGTCGTTCAGAGGCGCGCGCACAAAACCCGTAAGCAGGGGTTCGAAGCCGGCCTGCACCTTGCGGTTACCGGTGGCGGTGAGTGTGGCCAGGGTACGGCCATGGAAGGATCTGTCCATGACCACAATATGCGGATGCTTGATGTCTTTTTGATGGCCGAACAGGCGTGCCAGCTTAATGGCGGCCTCATTGGCTTCAGCGCCGGAATTACAGAAAAACACCTTGTCCATGTCGGCGATTTGGGCCAATCGGGTGGCCAGGGTTTCCTGCAAGGGCACCTGATACAGGTTGGAGCAGTGCAGCAGTTTCGCGGCCTGCTGCTGGATGGCAGCAGTGACTTTGGGATGGGCATGACCGAGGCCACAAACGGCAATGCCCGACAGCCCATCCAGATAGCGTCGGCCCTGGGTGTCCACCAGCCAGGCGCCCTCACCATGAC
>JBJHDG010000130.1:0-7061 GCA_050486425.1 Pseudomonadales bacterium
TCTGCAGGGTGAAGAAGCCAGCTTTATTTGTCTCTGTGATGGTAGCCGGGCGTTGCCTTTTGCCAGTTCCCAGGATCACAAAGCCGTGGGTGAGGGCGACACCGGCCCCAACACGGGCGGCATGGGCGCCTATTCGCCGGCACCCGTGGTCACGCCGGCGGTCCATGAGCGCATCATGCGGGAAGTGATCAATCCCACGGTGGCGGGCATGCGGGCTGAGGGCATGCCGTACCAGGGTTTTCTCTACGCCGGTTTGATGATCACCGCCGATGGCACGCCTTATGTCATTGAATTCAATTGCCGCTTTGGTGATCCCGAAGCCGAGCCCATCATGCAGCGCTTGCAAACGGATCTGGTCAGCGCCTGTCAGCAAGCCCTGGCCGGCGACATCAGTGCGTTGGAACTGACCTTCGATCCGCGCGTGGCCCTGGCCGTGGTGATGGCTGCAGGTGGTTATCCCGGTGATTACACCAAAGGCGATGCCATCAGTGGTTTGGCGCAGCTGGATGGGCCGGATCTGAAAGTGTTCCATGCCGGCACCGGGCTGGTGAATGATCAGGTGGTGACCAACGGTGGTCGTGTGCTTTGTGTCAGTGCCCTGGGCGATAGTCTGCGCCAAGCCCAGCGGCGTGCTTATGCCGCCGTGCAGGCCATTACTTGGCGCGACTGCTATTTCCGCAAGGACATTGGTTATCGTGCGCTGGCCCGGGAACAGGCGCCGGCAAACAACTGACGGCGCCTGCGGCAACAACACACAGCGCAGGGCAGCAACGACCCACATTGATTAAGGCAGCCAGCAGCTGGGCCTCCGGCCGCTGTGGGCGCAGGCTGCGCCCATGGTTGAACTGCTGCAACGTTTCTCACCTTTTGCGCGCCTTGCGCCCATGGCCCTGTGCGCTCTGGCACAGCACTGCCGGCTGCTGCGTCTGCCGGCGCAGCGCCTGGTGGTGAATCGTCAGCAGGAATTATCCGGTGCTTACTATCTGGTGGCGGGCAGTCTGCGCCTGCTGCTGCCCGAGGGTATCAGTTGGCTGCATGCGGGTACGGCAGCGGCAACAGCGCAGGTGCCAGCGGGGCGCGCCGCGCGCTGTCGGGTGGAAACCGCCAGTGCCTGTGAACTGCTTTGGGTGGATACGGCGCAGGTGAACGCCTTGCTACTGCCCACCAGTCCCCATGAAGCACCACCCCTGTATGCGGCCAGTGAACTCGACGACTGGTCGGGAGATGACTGGTTGCGGGTGCTGCTGGGCGGCGCCCTGGGCAGGCAGTTGGCCAGCACTGAGTTACAGCAACTGTGTCGGCTGCCGGTGCGGCAATCGGTGTTGCCTGGTCAACAGTTGATTGCCCAGGGTACGCCGGGTACGGAATTTTTTCTGCTGGAGGCAGGCGTGGCAGAGGTGTCCCGGCAGGGGCGCGTGTTGGCGCAGTTGCAGCCTGGCGACTTCTTTGGCGAGGAGGCGCTGCTGAGCGGTCGCCCCCGCAATGCCGATGTGCACATGCGCAGCGCGGGCACCGTTTTGGTACTGGCGGGTGCCGACTTTCTGGCCTTGGTAACGGCAGGTTTGCGGCAGCGCCGCCAGCGCCTGCCGCAGCAGACGCCGCGGGTGCAGCTGGATCTGGATACGGCACCCTGGCGCGAGGGTGATTTGCGTCTGCTCTGTCAGCGTCTGGATCCAGACTGCTGCTATGGGCTGCTGGGTGGCACCAAAGCGCGCCGGTTGCATGCCGTGTTCCTGCTGACCCATCTGGGTTATCAGGTGCAATTGCTGCCGCTGCAGCTGACACCGCCCGCCCAAGCCGCGCACCAGCCACGTGTTTAGGCAGGTACGGTGCGATCCTGGGCCCAATGGCGCAAGGCGGCCACTGCATCGGCGCGCAGCACGGAAATGGGATGGGTGCGTTGCACGGCCATCTGCACATCCGTGGTGGTAACGGCAGTGCCGTTGGATGCTGCCAGATAACGCGCCGACACCACCGCCTGTTCAATTTCCGCGCCTGTATAGCCGTCGGTAATGCTGGTGAGCAGATCCAGATTGAATTGCGCCGGATCCAACTGACGTTTTTTCAGATGAATTTCCAGTATGGCGCGCCGGGTTTCCGCATCCGGCAAATCAACAAAAAACACTTCATCCATGCGGCCTTTGCGAATCAATTCCGGCGGCAACTGGGAGATGTCATTGGAGGTAGCCACCAGAAATACCGCCTTGCGGTTTTCCGCCATCCAGGTGAGCAAGGTGCCCAGTACTCGGCGCGAGGTGGCGTTATCAGAACCATCGGTGGCCAGACCCTTCTCGATTTCATCCATCCACAGCACACAGGGCGCCATCTGCTCAGCCTGGCGCAGGGAGTTGCGCAGGTTGCGTTCGGTTTCGCCAAAGAACTTGTTGTAGAGGGCGCCAAAATCCATGCGCAGCAACGGCAGACCAAACTGGCCGGCCACGGCTTTGGCTGCCAGACTCTTGCCGCTACCCTGCACGCCCAGCAGCAAGATGCCTTTGGGACGATCCTGGGGATCCGCCGTTAACAGGGCGTCCTTGCGCACGTCCAACCAGGCTTTCAGATTGTGCAGGCCCGCAACCTGTGCAAAGTTCTCCGTGTCCTGCTCCAGGTGCAGCACGCCTTCGCTGCTGAGCAGCTCGAACTTCAACTTGTTCACTTCCGGAATATCGTTTTCGCAGATCACGCCATCGCCAAAGATGGCGTGGCGGATCAGCACCTGGGCATCAGTGTGGGAGACGCCGCGCAGATTGGCCACCAGGGCATCAAGCGCGGTTTGATCCGTGCGCACGCGCTGGCCTTTGTTCAGGCGCGACCACTCCTGGGCCTGACTGCGAATCATGGCCATCAATTCTTCATCGCTGGGCAGTCGCAATTGGAAGGTGGCGGTGAGGCGGCCCAGCTCTGGCGGCGCCTTGAAGGCGTGACTGACGAACACCAGGCTGTTGCCCAGTTGCTTGTGTTCCAGGGCGATGTCTTTCAAGTAGCGCACCAGCTTGGGACCGTCTTCCGAACGGGCCTCCAGATAGGGATGAAAATCACAGAGCGCATACAGCGCTGGCCCTTTCACCTTGGCGATATGGGCCAGCAGTGCCAGGGGAGCTTCAAAGCGACCACTGGCACCAGGTTCCGGTGCCATTTCACCCTGGCGCATACCTTTGGTGGCAGACCATTCGAAATAGGACAGGCCCCGCCGCATGGCAAAGCGCAACAGCAGATTCAGCACCCTGGGCTCGTCCGGGGATTCCACCACCACCAAGGGCACGCCCGCGTCCAGAATCATTGCCAGGTCACGGGTATCCGCCATGGGGACTCCTTACTTTTTTGTGGCGCAGGGATTGGGTAGAGTGCAGGCTCTGTTATTGCCAGAGATGCCGCTGTGAGCGCAAGCCCTGACTGTATTTTTTGCAAGATCGCCCGGCATGAATTGCCGGCGAACATCGTGCATGAAGATGATGAGTTGCTGGCCTTTCGTGATATTCAGCCCCAGGCGCCCGTGCATCTGCTGATCATTCCGAAACAGCATTTCACCACCCTCAACGACGTGCCGGCGGCGCAGGCGGCGCTGCTGGGGCGCATGGCGGTACTGGGGCGGCAGCTGGCCGCCCAGGAAGGCATCGCCGAGCGCGGCTTTCGGCTGGTGATGAACTGCAACGCCGAAGGTGGCCAGACCGTGTATCACATTCATATGCACGTGCTGGGTGGGCGTGTGCTGCGACCGGGGTTGGCCTGATGGACAACGCGCATCCGTTGCAGCGTTTAGTGCTGGGGCTGGATACCGGCCTGCGCACGCTTTGTGGCCAGCATCAGGCCTTGCGGCCGAGTCCCGGGGCGGCTTTGCCGGAACCTGAGTTGTCTGCGACGGAGCAGACCCATGTGGCCGGGCTGATGCGGGTGAATCATGCTGGTGAGGTCTGCGCCCAGGCGTTGTATGAGGGGCAGGCGCTGACTGCGCGGGATGCCGCCACCCGGGACGCCTTGTTGGCGGCGGCCCAGGAGGAGGAAGATCACCTGGCCTGGTGCCGCCAGCGCCTGGATGAACTTGCCGCCAAGCCCAGCCTGCTCAATCCACTCTGGTTCGGCGCCGCTTTCGGGTTGGGTGCCCTCACCGGCTTGCTGGGGGATAGGATCAGCCTGGGTTTTGTCGAGGCCACCGAAGATCAGGTCTGCGCCCATCTGGAGGCGCATTTGGCCGAACTGCCGCCCCAGGATCAGCGCACCCGGGCCATCATCAGCCAGATGCGGGATGACGAGCGTCGCCATGGCGACCATGCCCTGGCCCAGGGTGGGGTGGCATTCCCGGCACCGGTCAAGCAGCTGATGCGGCTGGTGTCCGGGGCCATGACCGCTACCAGCTATCGCATTTGAGCACGGCGGCGAGGCCACTCCGGGCCTTGTTAGGCCCCGGTAGGTGCTTCCCGAATTTCATAGTCATGGCTGATGGCCACGCCACCTGCCGCCAGCATCAGGGAGGCGGAGCAGTATTTGCTGGCCGACAGCTCGATGGCGCGCTTCACCTGGGCCTCTTTCAGGCCAAAGCCGGTGACGATGAAGTGGATATGTATGTGAGTAAACACTGCGGGCACAGCATCCGCACGTTGGGCCGTTAACTCGGTCACACAATCGGTAACTGGTTGTCGTGACTTCTTCAGAATGTCTATAACATCAAATGACGTACAGCCACCCAGTCCCATGAGGACCAGTTCCATCGGGCGCACGCCCAGGTTCTGGCCACCATGATCTGGTGGGCCGTCGATGACCAGGCTGTGGCCGCTCCCGGACTGAGCGACATAGAGTGCGTCTTTCACCCACTGGATTTTGGCTTTCATGAGGTACCGGCGAATTGAGATGAGGCAGCGCATGATAGCGGCCAATGCCCCCGGTTGAAATTGGTGGGAAATTGGCTGGCGGTAGCAGCGTAGCCTCAACAGGTTCTCGGGACTGGGAACGCCAGGCAAATTTACGAAGGAGCGTTGATCATGCTTGCAGCGTCTAACACTCAAACCAGCAGCGGAATTGTGGTAAAACGTCCTCCGGGCAGCGGTCTTCCGCACGCCAAGCCACAGGAGGCACAGCACTTGGAACCATTCCTCACTGCAGCGCATCGGCGCAAATATCCGGCAAAAAGCACGCTCATCTACGCCGGCGACAAATCAGACTCGATCTATTACATCCTCAAGGGCTCAGTCACCGTACTGGTGGAAGACGAGTCCGGGCGCGAAATCATCGTGGCCTATCTGAACAAGGGTGACTTCTTCGGTGAGATGCCGCTGTTTTTGGACGACAACCCCCGCAGTGCCTGGGTGAAGGCCAAGACCGAATGTGAAGTGGCCGAGCTTTCCTATGCCAAGTTCCGGGAGCTGGCGGAGCGGAATACTGAGCTGCTGTACGCGGTGGGCCGGCAAATGGCGCAGCGTCTGCGCAGCACCACCCAGAAGGTCAGTGACCTGGCATTTTTGGATGTGACCGGCCGGGTGGCGCGCACACTGCTGGAACTCACCAAGCAGCCGGATGCCATGACCCATCCCGACGGCATGCAGATCAAGATCACGCGCCAGGAAATCGGCCGCATCGTGGGCTGCTCCCGGGAGATGGTGGGCCGGGTACTGAAAACCCTGGTGGAGCAGGGGCTGGTGTCGGTCAAGGGCAAGACCATGGTGGTCTACGGTACCCGCTAGGGCGGGATGGCCACTGGCGGGCAAGCAGCGCCAGCAACTTTGGCAAAAAAGCAAAAAGGCGGGTTGACCCGCCTTTTTTGTGCCCCTAACAATAGCGCCCCCTGACCTAGCCCTGGAGTTTGCTATGCCTGAAGCCTTCATCTGCGACGCCGTGCGCACCCCCATTGGCCGTTTCGGTGGCGTGCTCGCCGCGGTACGGGCGGATGATCTGGCCGCGGTGCCCCTGAAAGCCTTGCTGGCACGCTATCCCAATCTGGATTTCTCCCTGGTGGAAGACGTGGTATTCGGCTGCGCCAATCAGGCCGGTGAGGACAACCGCAACGTGGCGCGCATGGCCACCTTGCTGGCCGGGCTGCCGGATGCAGTATCCGGGCACACCATCAACCGCCTGTGCGGCTCCGGCCTGGACGCCGTGGGTACGGCGGCCCGGGCCATCAAGGCCGGTGAAGCCCAGCTGCTGATTGCCGGTGGCGTGGAAAGCATGTCCCGGGCGCCTTATGTGCTGGGCAAGGCGGGCACCGCCTTTGATCGCAACCAGGAAATCTACGACACCACCATCGGCTGGCGTTTCGTCAATCCGCTGCTGAAAGCCCAGTATGGCGTGGACAGCATGCCGGAGACTGGTGAGAACGTGGCTGAGGAATTTGGCATCTCCCGGGCCGACCAGGACGCCTTTGCCCTGCGCAGTCAGCAGCGCGCCGGTGCCGCCCAGGCCAGTGGCCGTTTCGACCGGGAAATCACGCCGGTGCTGATTCCCCAGCGCAAGGGTGACCCCATCAGCGTCAGCAAGGATGAGCACCCGCGGCCGGATACCACCCTGGACGCCCTGGCCAGGTTGCCCACCCCGTTCCGCGCCGGTGGCACGGTGACCGCCGGCAATGCCTCCGGCGTCAATGACGGCGCTGCGGCGTTGCTGATCGCCTCGGAGGCGGCGGCACGGCAACATGACCTGCGGCCCCGGGCGCGGATTCTGGGCATGGCTGCGGCGGGTGTACCGCCCCGCATCATGGGCATAGGTCCGGCACCTGCCAGTCAGAAGCTGTTGGCGCGGCTGGGTCTGGGTATCCAGGACATGGATGTGATCGAGCTGAATGAGGCCTTCGCCTCCCAGGGTTTGGCGGTGCTGCGCCAACTGGGTGTGGCCGATGATGCCGAGCATGTGAACCCCAATGGCGGCGCCATTGCCCTGGGCCATCCCCTGGGCATGAGTGGGGCCCGCCTGGTGACCACGGCGCTGCATGAGCTGGAGCTGCGCCAGGGCCGCTACGCGCTCTGCACCATGTGTATTGGTGTGGGCCAGGGCATCGCCCTGGTGATTGAGCGGGTGTAAGCGCTGCCGGGGGGGGGGGGGGGGGGGGGGTGTGTTGTTGTGAGAAAAGCCCCCCC
>JBJHDG010000131.1:0-7023 GCA_050486425.1 Pseudomonadales bacterium
GCAGTGCGCCGTACTGTGCGGCCGCGCCAGCATCACCCAGCAGCACTGCGCCCGCCAAACATCCTTGCCGCAACCAAAGCCGACGATAGCTGCCACTGGCAGCTTCCAGCCAATACAGGCTCTCATCGCCTTCCAGGGTGCCGAGACTGGAGACTTCCAGGCCACTGACCTTAAGCCGGGTCACTGCCTCTTTGAAGCTGTATCTGCGCGCACCCCATTCTGCCAAATGCGCGGCACATACCTGCGCTTGCTCATATACAGGCGCCACCAAACCGAATGTACGACGTCTGTGCTCGACACACTCACCAACGGCGTAGATGCGTGGATCAAAGGTTTGCATGCAGTCATCTACCAGCACACCTTGATTCACCTGCAACCCTGCGGCGCGCGCCAGGGTAACCCGCGGCACTATACCCACCGCCTGTATCACCAGCTGTGCTGGCAGCAGCTCACCGTCGGCCAGCATTACGCCAGAAACCCTATCTTCCACACCTGCGACGAAAGCGGCGGTCTGCGCCGCCAGATGGATCTGCAATCCCTGTTGCCGCAAGTGCTGCGCCAAAAGCTCCCCCGCTTGTCGATCCAGCTGTCGATTCAGTAACCACTCGGCACCATGTACCAGGCAGACTCTCAATCCTCGACGCAGCAGCCCCATTGCTGCCTCTACGCCAAGAAAGCCACCACCAATCACCACGGCGTCTTGCACTTGCGTACTGGCGGCGATCAGGCTCCGGGCATCCACTAGATCCCGGAAACCATAGACACCAGACAGGTCTGCCCCCGCACAGGGCAATCGCCTGGGAGCTGCGCCTGTGGCAATGACCAGGCGATCGTAGCTCAACACTTGCCTGGATCTGGTAGTTACCAAACGCCGATGCCGATCAATGGCAACGGCGGGATCTGCAAGCAACAGACGGATACCACGGGCAGCATACCAATCTTCATCATGACTGATCAGTTCTGCTTCTGATTTCTCACCGCCCAGCAGCGGGGACAGCAGGATGCGGTTGTAACCGGCAACCGGCTCCTCACTGATAATGGTGATACGGTACAGATCCGGGTTGAGCCGCAGCAGCTCCTCCAAAGTGCGGATGGCTGCCATGCCGTTACCAAGAATTACCAGGTCACGCATCAATCTTCTGCCGATAACTGCGGCAGCGTTGCGATCCAGATTTGATCATTACAAATGCGCAGCGGCCAAACTGCCAGACTGACATCGGGAAATTCCAGACAGCGTCCGGTGCGCAGTGAAAAATGCTGCTTGTACACTGGCGATGCCACCACAGGTTCTGCCTGCACATCACCCAGGATGCCACGAGCGATGACCTGAGCACCGCTAAAGGGATCCAGGTTATCCAGCGCGTACACTGCTTCTTCAGTACGAAACAGGGCCACTTGACGCTCACCAACCAGCGCGGCTACGCCGGTGTTGAGCCAGATATCTTGCACCTGACAGACAGGTATCCAGTGACTGGCGTCGTCTTCGGCATGCGCAGCATCGCAGCACCGCACAATCTCGACCTTAGCCTCTGATAACGCTGACTTCATGTTAGTTTCTCCACCACGGAAGTGGATTCGGTCGACATCTCGTCAGGTTTAGCGGGGCGCTTCTGGCCACGCTCCCGTACATACAGCACTTGGGTGTCGGGCTTATCCACATTGACGAAGGGCTTGAAGCGACGCAGAGCATCCGGGCTCTCCAACACCCGCTTCCATTCGCAGGCATAACTGTCAACCAATGCCTGCATTTGCGCCTCCAAGGTTGCGCCTATACCGAGACTGTCTGCCAGAATCACATCCTGCAGATATTCCAATCCGCCATCCAAATTATCGCGCCACACCGAGGTACGCTGGAGCCGGTCAGCGGTTTTGATATAGAACATCAGGAATCTATCGATAGTGCGCAAAAGCGCCTCATCATCCAGATCAGTGGCAAACAGTTCAGCATGACGAGGCCGCATGCCACCATTGCCGCATACATAGAGGTTCCAACCTTTTTCCGTGGCAATAACGCCAACATCCTTACTTTGCGCCTCAGCACATTCCCGAGTACAGCCGGAGACGGCCATCTTAATCTTGTGCGGTGCACGCACACCCCGATAGCGTTCTTCGATACGAATTGCCATGGCCACAGAATCCTGTACACCATAACGGCACCAGGTACTGCCAACACAGGATTTCACTGTACGCAACGCCTTGCCATACGCATGTCCGGATTCAAACCCGGCAGCCGTCAACTCTTTCCAGATCAAAGGCAATTCATCCAAGCGCGCACCAAAGAGATCGATCCGCTGCCCCCCGGTAATCTTGGTATAGAGGTCATATTTTTTGGCCACCTGGGCAATCACCAAAAGCTTGTCCGGTGTGATTTCGCCGCCAGGAATTCGCGGCACTACTGAATAAGTGCCATTTTTTTGCAGATTAGCTAGGAAGGCATCGTTGGTATCCTGCAATGCGGCATGCTCGGGTTTGAGCACAAAGTCATTCCAGCAGGACGCAAGAATGGAGGCCACTGCCGGCTTGCAGATATCACAACCCCGACCCTGGCCGTACTGACTCAGCAATGCCGGAAAGCTGCGTATGCCCTGCACACGCACCAGGTCATACAGTGCCTGGCGACCGTAGGGGAAATGCTCACAAATATGATCGCTCACCGCGATGCCCAGCTCACGCAACTGCGCATCCAGCACCTGTTTCACCACTGGAGCACAGCCGCCACAGCTGCTACCCGCCTTGGTACTGGCTTTCAATGCTGCCAAATCCGTGGCGCCAGCCTGAATGGCCGCGCAAAGGGCGCCCTTGCTGACATTGTTGCAGGAGCAAATCTGCGCTTCCGCGCCTAAGGTACCCGCATCCAAGCCAACATCACCGCCAGGCGCGATCAGTGCAGCCGGATTTTCAGGCAGCGGGCTGTCGGAAAGGCACAAGTGCAGCAGCCCGGCATAGCTGTCGGTATCGCCCACCAGAATCGCGCCCAGCAGCCTGGTACCTTCGGCGTTGATCACGAGTTTTTTGTAGATGACAGCTGGCCCATCCTCAAACACCAATTGCTGCGCCCCTGGCGTTTGCCCCAGGGCATCTCCGATAGACGCCACGGCCACGCCCAACAACTTGAGTTTGGTACTCATATCAGCACCCTGGAACAGGGCTGGCGATGATAGTTCCGGATAGTTCAGTGCACACAACTGAGCGGCACAAACTTTCGCCATTTCATACCCGGGTGCCACCAGACCAAATACTCTTCCGGACCAGAGTGCTACTTCACCGATAGCGAAAATGGCCGCATCCGATGTGCGGCAGTCATCCCCAATACAGACGCCACCACGTGGGCCTATCTCCAGGCCTGCCGCTCGGGCCAGCTGATCATCAGGTCTGATGCCAGCTGAATACACCAGCATGTCCGCATCCAAATGACTGCCATCGGCAAACTGCAGGCGATAGCGCCCGTCTTCGCCCGGACCTATGCTTTGTGTTGCCTTGCCGGTATGAACATGCACTCCCAAGCGCTCAATTTCCCGTTGCAACATGGCACCGGCACGCTCATCCAATTGCAACGCCATCAGTCGCGGCGCAAACTCCACCACATGAGTGGCCAATCCCAGATCACGCAGTGCCTTGGCGGCCTCCAGCCCGAGCAAGCCGCCCCCGATCACCACACCACTACTGCTATGTTGGGCCGACTCCCGAATGGCGTCCAAATCCTCCAAGGTGCGATACACATGCGCGTGGAGTTGTTCGCCACCGGCAATGGGTGGCACAAAAGGATAGGAGCCAGTAGCCAGCACCAGCGCATCATAAGCCGCCAGGGTACCCTTGCTACCCACTACCTGCTTGGCAACACGATCGATATGCTGAGCAGATTCTCCCAACAGCAAACGAATGCCATGGCGCTGGAAAAAGGCCGTTTCGGTTAACGCCAGATCCTCGGCGCTGGCGCCCGCAAAATAACTGCTGAGCTGCACTCGATCATAGGCGGGCCTGGGTTCCGCACAGAACAGCGTGATTTCATACCCGTGTTCCTGGGCCACCAGCTCCTCCAGTAGCCGTTGCCCTACCATGCCATTGCCGATGACCACCAGCTTCCGCACCATGGCTTGCACTCCCTGATAATTGGTCTCAATTTTTGGCGTAAGAATTGGCTTAGAAATTGGCTTCCGCCCAAACCCAGACTTTGCGTGTATCCACGCCAAGATCATCAGCACGATAGTCCGCCGCCTTGGCGCCCAGGCTGTAGTGGCGACCAAAGGCGCGCGTCACTTGCAAGTTGTATTCCTTGCCGTAGCGCGCCGAACCACTGTCAGCAGAATAGCGATGCGCCGCTGCCAGAATATTCAGGCCGAAATAGTTGGCACCAATACGCAACATGTCATCCGTAAGGCCTGTGTTTGGCGTGTTCAAAAACTGATCGGCCCAGCCATTAAAGGCATGCTTGGTAGCCAGCGGTGTTTGCATACCATAGTCACCACCATCTGAACCCAGCACCTCGCGCCCCAAGGTAAGGGTTAGTTGCTGGAACGCGGCACCACTGGCAATACGGTAGTAGTTCACCGAGAAGTCATCCGTATCCTGCTCGGCATACTCAAGGTGCAGACTCAGCTTGATGTCACTGATCTCGTAAGAAAGCAGATATCTGATGCCGAGCGTATCCGTGTCAGCAACGGCACTGTCATCATCCAGGTAATAGGCATACAGCGTGAGCTGACCCAGCGGTGCAGCTTTCCAACGCAGATTGGCAAGCTTATGACTGCTACGGGCGTCGAATGCTGGCGTGATGCCATGCACGGCATGGACATAAGCCAACACCAGTTCAAACTCGCCAAAACCCAATTCCGCCCGGGTAGCATCGAAGGTTTGCTCGTTCTGGCGCCAGCCGACATTGCCGACGAAACGTGCGTCATCCAGAATCAAGCGTTGACGTCCGTAGCGCAGCTGTGCCGATAAATCATCGCTACGCCAGCCATATTGCAACCAGGCTTGGTTGAGCTCGGTCACCTCAGGATCCGCAACCACCGCATAGCCCGGCTGCGCCGGTGCATAACGATCGCCTTGGGGCAGGTTGCGCACATCCTCAAATTCCACCAGCGCGCTGAGGCCATGCCAGGTTCCGGTCTGATAGCCCAGGCGAGTACGTAGCGTGCGGGCGTCTGCATCTGCCAGCGCCGGATTGTCCACATCCACCTGCTCATAGCGTAAGCGCAACTGCAGATGCGCCTTGCCCCCGGCGATTGCCTCGCTGAGTGTATCCAATGCATGGCTCTGGGCCGCTGCCAGACACAACAACGCACCACCGACCCATGCACCTGTTACCCGCTCGATCCGTCTCATTGTGTTGCTCCTGTCGTTGCCTGACTCACTTTGTCTGACGCATCTGGCCCAGACCAAAAAAAAGCGCTCAACGGGTTAGTGCCCGCAGAGCGCCATTGCTCAAGATGGGGATTTTATGAACGCCACCGGGGAGTGGAGCCGTTGGCCTTCGGGATAAGAAAAGCAACTCTCATGCCATCATGAAAGTTTTATGAATACAGTGAGTTAGCGCCGAGGGCAGGAGAAGTGGCCGTGGGTAAATGCATCAAAGCCGGGCACTGGACCCGGCTTTGATTGCAAATGGGGCGTTTTAGGTTATTGCCCTCGCGTCCTGATCAGTTTTTTGCCGCCAGCTGTGCCTGCAACTCCTCATAGCCCCCGGCATCAGTAACATGGCTGTAGCCCAACGCTTCCAGGCTGTGCTTGGCAATGTCGCTACGCCGGCCAGTGCGACAATACAGAATAATAGGCTGTTCCAGATCCGTGGTGACTTCCCCGATACGGGCGGCGATCTCATCAAAGGGAATGTTGACTGCCTGATCCACGTGTCCGCCGGCATACTCGGCTGCTGTCCGCACATCTATATAGACGGCATCACCCGCCGGGTTCGCCAGGGCCCAGGAGCTGGCCAGTGCCAGTACCAGTGTGGCTATCAATCCAAGTCGTCTTTGCATCTGTCTCTCCTGCCGAATTTCCTGAAATACGACCGCAACATATTACCTCAAGGTGGAACTGTCCCGCGGCGTCTGCCACGACTGCCAGGGCACGAATTGCCCTTGCAGTTGCTGCTGGGCGTCAGCGTAATAAGCATCCACCAGTTGGCCATAGCCTGCCAGGATCTGAGCCTCCAGTTCCAGTTGCAACAACGCCAGCGCCGCACGCAAATCTGCCAACAATCGTTGCCGATACAGCGCCTCCTCCGTTTTCAGCAACACCCAATCGGTGGCCACCCAGGTTACAGCGCCAGCCGCCAGGGCACAGCCCAGCGCCACAGGTCCACCGGGTGCGCAAAAGGCAGCGCCACCGGCGGCTGCGGCGCCGGCACGTCCTGCGGTGCGGGCGGCACCACGCACCGCCAGGGCGCGCCCACCGCGGGCAGCGCCACGACTGGCCATGGCCCGCCACAGGCCAACACCCACCACCGCACCACCGGCCAGAGAACTGCCAGCCACCCGAAATTCCAGGGCGGCGGTTTCCCGCAGCATCAAGGCCTGCAGGTGGCTATCCAAGCCGTCGACGGCAGGTGCCTGCAGCGGCGCCGGCACCTGATACGGTTGCAATCGCTGCTGTAATTCTGCCACCCAGCCCGCACGTACCTGGGCCTGTTGCCGGCTGAGCTGCCCGGCAAGATCCACATCCAGCTGCGCCAGTTGCTGCTGCCAAAGTGCGTCCGGAAACAGTATGGCCTGAGCCTGGGCAGATAAATGATGCTGCTCAGAGGTGCTCAGACTGTTCAATACCCAGAGCCCCATCCGCTGGTACTCACCGCCCAAGGAGTAGTACCAGTCCGCAAATGCCGGCAGGCGTGTCTCCACGTCCAGAAAAATCAGATCGAGTTGCGCCCGCACGCGCTGGGCCAGCAAGCCATGGGCCTCATCCGCACCAGCGGCAAAATGGAGTTGGGTAAAATCCGCCAGCCATTGCCCCTGGGCAGGGGCCAGCTGGTAATGCGTGCCAGCCAATGCCAGTTGCAACCGGGCATCCTGCCAACCGCGCTGT
>JBJHDG010000132.1:0-6991 GCA_050486425.1 Pseudomonadales bacterium
CGCAATGGCTGGATGCATACCGGCGATGCCGGGTATCTGGATGCCCAGGGCTTTTTGTTTTTGGTGGACCGGGTTAAGGACATGATTGTCAGCGGTGGTGAAAACATCTATTCCGCTGAGGTGGAAGCGGCCCTGTATCAGCATCCGGACGTGCTGGAATGTGCGGTCATTGGTGTGCCCGATGCGACCTGGGGTGAGGCGGTACTGGCTGTGGTGGTGCCCAAGCCCGGGCGTACGCTGACACCCGCTGCACTGGACGCTTGCTGCCGTCAGCATATTGCCGGCTACAAGTGCCCCAAGCAGTATCAGATTCGCCCGGAAGCCTTGCCCAAGAGCGGCCCCGGCAAGATTCTCAAAGCCCAGCTGAAGGCGCCTTATTGGGAAGGCGCCGAGCGGCAGGTGAACTGATGCGGGGCCGGGGGGCGCTACTGCCATGGCTACTGCTCGGGTTGCTGCTGGGATTGCTGCCCGCCGGGCGCCTGTGCGCGGAGCCGGCGTTGACCCAGCCTCTGTGGGTACGTGACCAGGCGCCACTGGCGCAGTTGTTCGGCCTGCCGCGAATGCTGGGTGGACAATTGGCCAGCGGCAGCTACGAACTCAGCCTGGGCGCGGATGCCGCCAACAACTTCATGGCCAAAGCCAACCCTGAGGGTTACCTGTATCTGGATGGTGAAAGTCTGCTCTGGAGCCTGAGTCTGCGCGGTCAATGGCGGCCCGGCACCGAAGTTTGGCTGGTGGTGCCCTATCTGCGCCAGGGCGGTGGGCGCCTGGATCGGCTGGTGGATGGGTACCACGACCTGTTCGGCTTCAGCCCCCAGGGCCGGGATGAAGTACCCAGAAATCAGATCCTGTATTTCTTTGCAGCGGATGGAGAAATCTGGATCAGCCAGACCCAGCCCAGCCGTGGCCTGGGGGATGTGCGGCTGGGGCTGGGCCAGGCCTTGTCCGCGGGAGCTGACTGGGCCCTGACGGGCCGTGCCCAGCTCAAGCTGCCCACGGGGGACAGTGCGCACCTGATCGGCTCCGGGGCCAGCGACCTGGCGTTCTGGCTGGAGTACCAACACCAGGGCCTGGGGCATCCCCGGCTGGCTCTTAATCTGGGTGCTGGCATGACGTTGTTGGGCGAAGGTGATCTGCTGCCGGCACGGCAGTTGCGCACCCTGTGGTTGGCCCATGGCCAGCTGGGTCTGGGGCTGGGCCGGCGCTGGTCTGGCCATATCCAGCTCGATGCCCATCAGCGGCTGTATGCAACCAGCCTGCGCCAGGCCGGCTATCACGCCTTGCTGCTGAGCCTGGGCCTGCGCTATCGGCAGCAGGCCTGGTATGCCGACTGGGTACTCACCGAGGATTTGCGTCCTGATTCATCTGCTGATCTGGCGTTGCAATGGCGCCTGGCACGGCGTTTCTGATGCTTCGCATTGTCCGGGGTTGGCATTGACTGGGCCTGCCTGGCCGCCTCGGTTAGTATCCGGCTAACCCAATCAGATCTGCAGTTGCGGGAGAGGATGTCACCATGAGCATGCAACGCACACCATTACTGATGCACTACCTGATGGAGCGGGGCGCCCGGGTGGCACCCCATGAGGAGATCGTGACCGCCACCGTCGATGGTGCGCGCCGACAAACCTACCTTGAAACCCGCAACCGTGCCCATCAGCTGGCGCATGCTTTGGCCGAGCATGGAATTCAGGTGGGTGATCGGGTAGCGACCTTTATGTGGAACGGTGCCCGCCATCTGGAAGCCTACTACGCCATCGGCTGTATGGGTGCGGTGCTGCATACCCTGAACCTGCGCCTGCCGGAGGGCGATCTGGAATACATCATCGAGCATGCCCAGGATCGCGTGATCATTGTGGATGCCGATGTGCTGCCCCTGCTGACAAAACTGCAAGGGCGCATGCCCAGTGTGGAATTGATCGTGGTGGCCACCGAGCCTGGCTGTGAAGGCTGGCAGACCACGCTGCCCAATGTGGTTGACTATGAAGCGTTCATTGCCGGCAAACCTACCCAGTATCAGTGGCCGGACCTGGATGAAAATGCGCCCCTGGGCCTGTGTTACACCAGCGGCACGACCGGCAAACCCAAAGGGGTGCTGTATGAGCATCGCTCCCAATATCTGCACACCCTGAGCCTGTGCATGGCGGATTCGGTGGCGTTGTCGGCGGCCGACAGCATCTGTGGCATCGTGCCCATGTTCCATGTGATGAGCTGGGGCGTGCCCTGGGCCGCCACCATGCTGGGTGCCAAGCAAGTGTATCCACACCGGTTTATGGATCCAGCACGCATCGCTGCGCTGATGGCCCAGGAGCAAGTCAGTATCTCTGCCGGTGTGCCCACCATCTGGCAAGGGATGAAGTTGGCCATTGAAGCGGCGCCTGACAAGTTTGATCTGTCGCACTTGCAGCGCGTCACCTGTGGTGGTGCGGCGGCGCCGGAAGCACTGATCCGCTGGTATTGGGAAAAGCTCGGTGTGGAAATGATCCAGGGCTGGGGTATGACGGAAACCAGTCCGGTGGCCAGTATCTCCAAGCGCATTATGAAACGCAGCCATCAGCAGCTGGGCGAGGACGCCATCATTGCCAATCTGGCGAAGGCCGGGCAGGTGCTGCCGGGGCTGGATGTGCAGATTGTGAACGAGAAATTCGAGCCGTTGCCCCATGACGGCAAGGCTGTGGGTGAAATCCTGATCCGCGGTCCCTGGATTACCGGTTCCTACTACCACATTGATCAGCCGGACAAGTTTCACAATGGCTGGTTGGTAACCGGTGATGTGGGCAAGATCGATGCGGAGGAATATCTGATCATTACCGACAGATCCAAGGATTTGATCAAGAGCGGGGGTGAATGGATTTCATCCGTGGATCTGGAAAATCACATCGTGGCGCTGCCGGGCGTGGCCCAGGCTTGTGTGGTGGCCCAACCGCATCCGAAATGGGATGAACGCCCGGTGGCGTTGGTGGTGGCAAAGCCTGATGCCAGCATTGATGCGCCGGCCGTGCTCGCGCACTGCGCTCAGGCGTTTGCCAAGTGGCAGTTGCCGGATGATGTGTTGTTTGTGGACAGTATTCCCCTCACCAGTACCGGCAAGATGGACAAGAAAGTGGTGCGGGCGCAGCTCGCCGATCAAGGTTATCAATTGCCCGATCAGCGTTGATGACTTGAATCTCTGCAGGCTCTGCAGGCACAATGCGCTCCAACCTAAGGGGAGGCGAAAGCCTGAGACACCGCGAGGTGGACCCTTTGAACCTGATCCGGACAATACCGGCGTAGGGATAGGTATCCGGCCTCATGCCAGTCGCGCTGAGGCGTTTTCTTATTCCCTGCCTGCTGCTCCGGATCGCACTTGATCTGGGAGCGAGTCATGCCACGGCAATTCATTTGCGCATTATCAATTACCGGTTTGCTCAGCCTGGGCTTTGCGCCGGCGCCCTGGGCGTCCGCTAGCGCAGCAGATACGGCAGATACGGCAGACTCAGCGGAGGTGCAGACCGTGCTGGTGATTGGCCAGTTCCGCGCCGCTGCGCTGGAACAGTTGCCTGTCAGCGTGTCCGTGGTGGGTAGCGAGCAAATGGCGGCGCGCCAGGCGCAGCATCTGGAGCAGCTCACTGCACTGACGCCGAATCTGAATCATGCCGCCGGCGCCTCCCGTGGCCGTTATTTCCAGTTGCGCGGAATTGGCGAGCGTAGTGAGTTTCGTGAGCCCATCAACGCCAGCGTCGGGCTGTTGATTGATGGCGTGGACTTCAGTGGCATCGCGGGTGCGGGTACGCTCTATGACATGGCTCAAATGGAAGTTCACCGCGGCCCGCAGGGTACCCGTTTTGGTGCCAGTGGTTTGGCGGGTGTGATCAACTTGTACAGCCAGGCGCCAACACCGCAATTCAGCCTGGGCATGCGCACCCGGGTGGCCAATTACAACAGCCTGGGACTGGCGGGTTTTGTGTCTGGCCCAGCTAGTGACACTCTGGGCTATCGTTTTGCGGTAGAGCAGTATCGCAGTGATGGCTTTATCAAAAACGATTACCTCGGCCGCACGGATACCGGCAGTTTCGATGAGCGCAGCCTGCGCGGCCGCCTACGCTGGCAGCCGGCTGCTGACCTACAGGTGGATCTGATTGCTGGTCAGATTCAGGTGGAAAATGGCTATGATGCGTTTTCTTTGCACAATACCAGGCGCACGGTGTCTGATGAGCCTGGGCGGGATGATCAGCGTTCCAACTATCTGGCACTGAACAGCAGCTGGCAGTTCGCCGCCGGGATCAGCCTGCAAAGTTTGTTGTCGCACAGCAATACCCATGTCCGTTACGGTTATGATGAGGATTGGGTGTACCAGGGATTTGATCCTGCCGGTTACAGCTCCACAGATCTGTATCGTCGCAATCAGGATCGCACCAGTGCCGAGTTAAGGTTGTTGTCGACACCGGAAGGCGTAGTGTTTGGCGGGCGTACGCATTGGGTCATGGGGCTGTACTGGTACGATCAGGATGTCACCCTGGTGCGCGATCCACCTTCTCGCACGCCCTTTGACAGCCGTTATCAGGTGCGGCGAGAAGCTGTCTATGCGCAGCTGGAGCAGCGTTTCAGTGAACAGCTGGGCGCATCCGCAGGCGCCCGCTATGAACGGCACCGTGCTGATTATGCTGACAGTAACGCTCTGGATTTTTCCCCGCAGGACAATTTGGTCGGCGCCCATTTGGCACTGGATTATGCGCTGGAATCGGCCCTGCTCTACGCCAGCTATTCCCGCGGCTACAAAGTGGGCGGCTTTAATCTCAGTGGTTCCTTGCAGGAAGAGCTGCGCCACTATGACCCTGAATATCTGTACAACAGCGAACTCGGCATCAAGCATCGGGCGCTGCAGGGTGCGCTGCAATCGCGTCTGGCTTTATTTCACATGCGGCGCCAGGATGCGCAATTGGGCACTTCGTTGATCCTCGACAACGAAGGTGTGCCGGAATTTGTCTCTTTCAAGGGCAACACCGGCAGTGGCAGTCGTAACTATGGTGCTGAGGCGGAGCTGTTCTGGCAGGCCAGGCCGCGCTTGGCGTTCAGCGCGGCGCTGGGCTTGCTCAATGCCCGCTATGGCAGTTATGTCAATGCCGCAGGCACAGACTTGACCGGTCGACGGCAGCCACATGCACCCAAGTATCAGTTTCATGGTGCTGCCGA
This sequence comes from Pseudomonadales bacterium, assembly GCA_050486425.1. GTDB lineage: Bacteria > Pseudomonadota > Gammaproteobacteria > Pseudomonadales > Azotimanducaceae > SKXG01. Next base: position 5,170 of record JBJHDG010000132.1, read on the forward strand.
ATACAATTTGACCCAGCACTGGCGTCTGCGCCTGGAAGTAGAAGGCCGGGATGCGTTTTATTTTTCCGACAGCCACAACCAAAAGTCCGAGGCCTATGAGTTGCTGCATTTGTTGTTGCATTGGCAGCAGGACAATTGGTCCCTGCAGTTCTGGGGCCGGAACCTGCTGGGTGAGGATTACGCCGTACGTGGTTTTTATTTCGGCAACAATCCGCGCACCGGCTATGCGCCGGAGACCTATGTGCAGCTGGGTGAGCCCAGACGGGTTGGCATGACATTGGATTGGCACCTGTGAGCCCTGCCGCACAGCCGGGCCACTTGCAGCTGGTATGGTGGAACCTGATCGTTGTATGGTAGGCCCGAATCACAGGAGGGTGGAACCAATGACGAGATTGAAATTTTATTCCCGGCTGGGGCTGGTGCTGCTGTGTACGGCAGCGCTGCTGCCGACAGCCCATGCCCAGGTATTGCCGCTGTTTGATATCGAAGTGGCTGCAGCCGGTTGGCGCGGAGAATTTGATGGCGGCATGCAGGCCGGTGCCACCGGCTTTGATCTGCAGGATGATCTGGGTTTTGGCAAAGAGAGCTACCAGTTTTTTGTGCTGGGGCTGAAGCATCCGGTGCCGGTACTGCCCAATGTGCGTCTCCAGTACAGCCAGCTGGATACCAGTGCCAGAGCGACGCTGGGTCAGGATATAGAGTTTATGGACGAAACTTTCAGCACAGGTACGTCGGTGAATTCAGAGCTGGACCTCACCCAGATCGACGGCATCCTGTTCTATAACCTTTGGGATACGGTGCTGTCGCTGGATCTGGGGTTGAACTTCCGCTATCTGGATGGCGAGCTGCGCCTAAGTGGTGGCGGTGATAGCGCCAGCGCCAGTTTCAGCGGTGTGTTGCCGCTGCTGCACGGCCGCGCCCGAGTGGATCTGCCTTTCACCGGCTTCTGGGTCGGCGCGCAAGTAGACGGTGTTGCTTACAGTGGCAACCGACTGTTGGAGTCCACCCTGAGCCTGGGTTGGCGTGCCGGCCTGGGGTTGGGTGTTGAGGGTGGTTGGCGGCGCTACGAGCTGAAGCTGGATGACCTGGACAGTCTGGATAAGAGTGATCTGGACATCAGCGGCCCCTATGCGGGCGTGAGCTGGGTTTTTTAAGCAGGCCGGTGGTAAAGTCTGGCTGAATTCAGCCATGACCTTTAACCATGAGTGAGCAGTCGTCACGGGCCAGCCGGCCACAGACCTCCAGCCGGGAGCAGGCCCGCATGCTGGCCTTTGCCGAAGCGCTCTGTGCTGACAAAGGCCTGTCATTTACGCCGCTGCGGCGTGAGGTCTATCAGCTCATTTGCGCCCAGGGCGCGCCCGTGGGGGCTTATGACTTGCTGGATCTGCTCAAACAGCAGCGGGATAACGCCGCGCCCGTGACCGTTTACCGGGCGTTGGAATTTCTGGTGGCCGCCGGTTTGGTGCATCGGGTGGCCGCGCTCAACGCCTTCACCGCCTGTCATGCCCATGAGCCTGGGCATGGCGGGTTGCTGCTCGTGTGCAAGCATTGCTCCAATGTGATTGAGCTGGAAGATGCGCGGCTGGAACGCAGCATTGCCCGCACCGCCGCGGATCGGCAGTTCACCACCTCCAGTGATCCAGTGGAAGTCAAAGGTCTGTGTGCAAATTGCCAGCACCTGGTGCCGGCCAACGGCCACGACCATGGTTGACCACTGGTGCGGCTGTCCGCGCCCATGATTGCACCGCAAACAGATTCCCTGCCGGCAGCCCTGCAAGCAGCGTTGGTGGCGGCTGGAGTGCCGTCGCACTGTATCGTACAC
>JBJHDG010000133.1:0-6972 GCA_050486425.1 Pseudomonadales bacterium
GGCCATTACTACAGTTACAGCATTGCCAACCCGCCCTTTCGGCATCTGGTGTATCCCATCGCCGAAGCTGCCGGCCTGGGTGTACATGTCACCCTGGATTTGCAGGGGCAGGTAAGGTTTGGCCCCGATGTGCAATGGATCAAAGCGCCCGACTACCGCTTTGATACCAACAACCGCAGCGCATTTGAAACTGCCATTCGCGCCTACTTTCCCACATTGGACAGTGCCAGATTGCAGCCAGGCTACACAGGTATCCGGCCCAAGATCAGTGGGCCCAACGCGCCTGCAGCGGATTTTGCCGTGCAAACACCCATCACCCATGGCGTGCCTGGCCTGCTGCATTTATTTGGCATCGAATCCCCAGGCCTTACCGCGTCCCTGGCTTTGGCGGAACTGGTAGCTTTGTTGATCGCGCAACCTGGGCTGACAGTGGCGGCGGCGCTGTCAGCGTTGGAGTCGGACTGATGTTACGTCTGGGCATTCTGGTCAATCCGGTCAGTGGTATTGGCGGTCCAGCGGGATTGAAGGGCAGTGATGGTGTTCAGATCCAGGCACAGGCCCGGGCCGAGGGTTATGTGTCGGCAGCATCCCAGCGTATGCAGCGGGCGTTGCAACCTCTGCGGGGCACATCGCTGTATCTCGTGACCTGGGGTGGCGCCATGGGTGCGGATGCCGTGGCCGCCGCCGGGTTGCAGGCCCAGGTGTTGGGCACATCAGGCGCCATCACCAGTGCCGCTGACACTCAGCGCGCACTCAAAGCCATGTGCCGTGCCGGCATTGACCTGTTGTTATTTGCAGGTGGTGATGGCACTGCCCGGGATATTCTTGATGTGCTGCCAGCCGGGGTGCCGGTGTTGGGGGTGCCGGCTGGCGTCAAGATGCATTCTGGCGTCTTTGCCCGCACGCCGGAGGATGCTGCTGCGCTGTTGCTGCAGTTGTTGCAGGGCGAACTGGTGGCGGCGCAGCTGGCGGAGGTGCGGGACATCGACGAGGCTGCGCTGCGTGAAGGCCGTATTGCATCGAGATTTTACGGGGAAATGCTGGTGCCGCGGCCTGGCGACTTTCTGCAGCATTTGAAAACCGGTGGCCGGGAAACCGAAGCCCTGGTGGTGAACGAAATTGCTGATCATGTCAGCGAAAAGCTGCGCGCATTGGGCGGTACCTGGCTGCTGGGCCCCGGCAGTACGCTGCAGGCCATCAAGGCCAAGCTGGGTATTGCCGGTACGCTGCTGGGTGTGGACATTGTGCATGATGGCGTCCTGCTGGTGGCGGATGCAGATGCCCATGCCATTGAGGCGCATGCGCCGGGGTCGGTGCTGGTGGTGAGCTTTTCCCGTGGTCAGGGTTTTTTGTTCGGACGCGGTAACCAGCAGATCAGTGCCCGGGCTTTGCGCAGTCTGGGGCGACAGCAGGTCTGGGTGGTGGGTAGCCGCAGCAAACTGTTGAGCTTGGCTGGGCGGCCGTTGGCGCTTGATACCGGTGATGCCGCTTTGGATCAGGAATGGGCGGGACTGATCGAGATCATCACGGGTTACGAGGACGCACTGCTGTATCGTCTGGGTTGGTGGTCAGAAACTGCATGACTGCCAGTCTGATGGCGCCGGAGCTGTGCGCCTTGACGGCGCTGCGTAACAGATGCGCATGACTTTGCTGTTCCAGTTCCAGCACGCCAGCGACAGGGGTGCCATTAGCCGCTGAGGTTGGCGTTGCAGTGGTGTTGGGCAGGCACAGGCGGAGCAGACAGGGCGCGGTCAGCACCACCTGGTCCAGGACCTCCTGACGGATACTGGCCTCATAGCGTAGATAGCCCTCTGCCGCCAACCAGAGCATGGTGCTGAAGCAGGCCATATGGCGATTACTGTGCAAACCGAACTCATCCGGCTTATCGGGCCCGATAATCTCTTCCACAAACAATTGTGTCGGGCGCGGAAAGCTCGCATACAGCCGCAGCAGTATGCGAGCCACATCCTTGAAGAAATCATCGATGTGAAGATCAGACACCAGCGACCTGCATTACTGGCGATAACTGCCGAGAAATTCCGCGATGCGCAGGATGGCATCCTGCAGCTCATCCTGCCGCGGCAGGAAGACGATGCGGAAATGATCCGGCTCCGGCCAGTTAAAGCCGCTGCCATGTACCAGCAATACCTTTTCCTTGCGCAGCAGATCATAGGCGAACTGTTCATCGCTCTTGATATTGAATTTCTTCATATCCAGCTTCGGGAACAGATAGAGCGCACCCTTGGGCTTAACGCAGCTGACGCCTTCGATCTGATTCAGCAGGCCATGGGCCAGATTGCGCTGCTCATAAAATCGGCCCCCAGGTCGCACCAGCTCATTGATGCTCTGATAGCCACCCAGTGCGGTTTGAATGGCATGTTGTGCTGGTACATTGGCGCATAGGCGCATGGAGGCGAGAATGTCCAGGCCTTCGATGTAGTCGCTGGCCCGGTACTTGTCACCACTGATGATCATCCAGCCGGTACGAAACCCTGCCACCCGATAGTTTTTTGACAAGCCACCGAAGGTGAGCGTCAGCAGATCCTCGGTGAGGCTGGCAATGGGTACATGTTTGGCGTCGTCGTACAGGATCTTGTCGTAGATCTCGTCGCTGAACAGGATCAAATCATGTTCCTGGGCCAGCTTGACGATGTCCTCCAGCAGCGCCTTGCTGTACACGGCACCGGTGGGGTTGTTCGGATTGATGATCACGATGCCCTTGGTGCGGGATGTGATCTTGCGTTTCATGTCTGCAATATCCGGGGACCAGTCAGCCTGTTCATCGCAGCGATAGTGCACGGCCTTGCCGCCGGAGAGGGTGACGGCTGCGGTCCAGAGTGGATAGTCCGGCGCTGGCACCAGAATCTCATCACCATTGTTGAGCAGGCCCTGCATGGCCATGACGATGAGTTCGCTGACACCATTACCGATATAGATGTCATCCACCAGCACATCCGGAATGCCGATCTGCTGGCAATACTGCATCACGGCCTTGCGCGCGCTGTATAAGCCTTTGGATTCACAATAGCCCTGCGCTGTGGGCAGATTGCGGATCACATCCACCAGAATTTCATCCGGTGCCTCAAAGCCGAAGGGCGCCGGATTGCCAATGTTGAGCTTGATAATACGGTGGCCTTCCTCCTCCATACGGTTGGCTTCCGCCAAGGCCTTGCCACGGATTTCATAGCAGACATCATCCAGCTTGCTGGATTTTTTCAGTTGGCGTTTGTGCTGACCAGGCAGCTGCGTGATTGCTGCCGATGCGCCCGCCGCCTGATCAGCGGCCGGCAGGTCGACTGAGGGTTTGGCTGGATTGGCGGGTTTATCTTGCATCTGGGCAGCTCCGTCCCTAACACTGAGCCCGCGGTATGCGGACTGCGTCTGATCATACTAGCAGGAGACCCCAGGATGAGTAAGCGCAACGCTGCTGACGCTGAATGGCGGCAACAGTTGTCGCTGCAGCCCCAGAGGCAGGAAAGGATTAGCGCTGATCCTGGCGTTGATTGAATCTGGGTTCGGGCACGTACTGGTTCACGACAGCACCACCCACCAGCAAAAACGCGATGGAAACCCAGAACACCCAGGTATAACCCAGGCTCATGGCCAGGATGCCGCCGAGCAATGGACCCAGGGTGCCAGCCACCTCCGAGGTGGTATTGGCCAGGGCAATCCGGGCCGGCAGATCATCCCGATGGCCGAACTCCAGGGTCAGGTTAACAGACGCGTTCTGAAATCCCTGCACCGCTGCACCTATACCGGTGAATACCAACGCGGTGAACAGCAGGCCATCAGAGGCCATCAGCAGCAGCGTGGACAGCACCCAGAGCGCGATGGACCAGAGAAAGGTTTCCCGGAAGCCGCGCCTGTCGGCCAGGGCGCCCCAAGCCAAATTGGAGAAAGTCCCGGCCAGGGTGAAAGCGAAGGTCAGCACCCCCAGGGTGGTGCCGGTGAGGCCGATGCTGATGCCGGCATAGATGATGTAGAACGGTAGTGCCATGCGGCCCATGCTGGCCAGGGCCCGGGCCAGGAAATACTTGGTAAAGGCGGGATCATTTCGCAGTAGTGCTGGCATCTGCGCCAGTCGTGTCAGCAGCCGTACCTTGGGTCTGACTGTGGGTGGTTCGGGTTCTCGCACCAGCATCAAGCTGGTCAGGCCCAGGCTGGTAAGGACAAAGGACAATAGAAAAGTGTAGGAGTAGCCGGCGGCATCCGGCTGGGCGCCGAGAAAGTATTCGGCGCCCAGCCAGGCGAGAATGGCGGAGATGATCCCGGCCAGGAAATTGCGCATGCCGGTAAGCCGGCCGCGTTTATTGACGGGAATAACCTTCGCCATCAGGACGTTGAAGATTACACCCTGCATGCCCTGGAACAGGCCGAACAACAGGAGAAAGAGCATGATGGCCAGCAGGGCCCATTGGTGTGGCAGCAGCAGGCCGGCCAGGGCAATCAGCAGGATCATGGCGCGCATACCGCCACCGGTGGAAAAGCCGATGGGCAGCACCCGGGTACGGTGCTCGATCAGGTTCGCCCCCAGCATGGGGGTGAGCATCATGCCCAGGGATTGCAGCGCCAGGGCCAGCCCCACCGCCAGATCCGAACCACCGGACAGCAACAGAATGTAGGCGGGCAGAAAGGTGGGGGCATTGATCAGGCGAAAGCCCGTTTGCCCCAACATGCCGTGGATCAAGTGCGCCAGGTAATTACGCGTGAGGTTGCGCCTGACAAAGATTTGATAGTTGCGTTCCGCCCGCCGCAGGGCCCTGGCGTCAAGTTGGGTCAACCCGATACTCCTGAGATTGCCCCGGCAGGGCAATAGCTTCGCGGTAGCGGCACTTGTAGGCGAAATGTAACTGGGTGCATGGGATAAAAGTCTTTCTATTCAAAAGGTTATGGGATTAGTGGGGCTGGCATAAATTCTGAATGGCCTGGGTATCCTTGATGACTTGAGCTTGCCCATGAGATCAGCATCCTGTTCCTATCCGGGTCAGTTTGACCAGATTCCCGATCATCTCCATGTGGCCATTCCGCGCCACGAAATCATCCGCGAGATGGCCCGGCGCGGCGAGCTGCCGGCGCTCAGCGATGCCTGCTTGGCGGTTGCGGTGGTGGCTGAGCTGCTGATCCCCGCCGAAGCGGGTCAGTAAGCCCCACCTGTAACCGTGCACCTGGTTACAGATGCTCAGTGCGGTTGAACGTCAGCACCAGCGGATCCGGTTGCAGCTGGAGTTCCGTGATGCTGCAGTTGGCGATCCGGTAGTTGGTCCAGTGCCTGGGATCCTGGTGCAGCAACTGCGCCAGAGCGATGGCCATGGCGGCGCCATGGCTGACGATGGCCACATGACCTGAGGCCGGATGCTGGGCGGCAATCTGCTGCAGGGCGCGCTGCATGCGTTTGGCCACCAGATTCATGGATTCACCACCGGGTGGTGCATAGTCCGGGTCTTCCAGAATCCGGCGAAAGAAGCCGTGGCGCTCATCCAGCACCCGAAACCTGGTGCCTTCCAGTTCACCGATGTCGTATTCGCGTAAATCCGCCATGGGCACCACCGGCTGGGCCAGCAGTCCGGCCAGCACTGTTGCGGTATCAAAGCAACGTTGCATGGGGCTGGCGTAGATGGCGTCCAGCTGGGGCAGCTCATCCCGCAATCTGGCGGCCAGCCGCTGGGCCTGGCGCGCACCTGTGGCGGTGAGCGGGCTGTCGGTGGCGCCATGCCAGCGCTTGGTGCTGTTGGCGCGGATCTGGCCGTGGCGGATCAGTAGAAATTTTGTGGTCATGATTTCAGGGTTAGGTGCTGGCCAGTGGCACTTCGACCACTGGCCAGCCCAAAGTTACGCCAGGCGTGCGGCTTCTTTGGCCAGCTTGGTATTGCGTTTCTCCATGGCTCGCAACAGCTTCGCGTGCTTGGCCGCAGTCAGCGGCCAGGTCCAGCACAGGTAGAGCGCGCAGAGCAGGGCGATGGTGGGCACGATGGCATACAGAATCGCCAGCCAGAGCAGTTCAGTGGGACCATTTACTGCGCCCGCCGCCGCGTTGTACCCCACAAAGGACAGCAGGATCAGCGAGGTACCGCCGACCGAAGCCGCCAGTTTGGTGACAAAACCCAGCACGGAGAAATAGCTGCCGCTGCGGGCGTCACCACTTTTCAAGGTATCCAGGTCGATCACATCTGCCGTCATGGCGCGGGGCAGATAGGCAAAGGAACCGAAGCAAAAACCTTTCAGGGCAAACAGAAAATAGAACTCCCAGACTTGCCCATGCTCCAGCATGAAGATGGCGATATTGGTCATGCAGACGAAGATGATGGCACCGGAGAGGGAGCGGTGTTTGCCGAAACGGTGGGCCAGCCAGTTCCAGGCCGGGATAGCTGCCAACCCCATACCGAAATACACCAGATACAACATGCCGGCTCTGGGAGCGCCTATGTAATCCTGCATAAAGTACAGCGACAGGGCGTTGCGGAAGGCTTCGCTGCCATTGACCAGCAGCTCGATGGTGATCAGACGCATGAACAGTTTGTTCTTGTACATCAGCGTCAGCGATTGGATAAAACCAACGCTGCCTTCACGCACGCTGGGTGGGGGTTCCGGTACTTTCCACAGCAGCAACAGGGTGAGTACGGGCAGCAGCACCAACACTGGCCAGGTATAGGCATTGAGGACCATGACGGCCGTGGTGTCGTCACCATGGATCCATTCCACCAGGGCGGGGATGGCTGCTGCACCAATTAATCCAGCCAGCACAAAGATTTCCCGTGCCGACACGATTTTGGTACGCACATGGTAATCACTGGACAGCTCCGCACCCCAGGCGGAATAAGGCACCAGCACCAGAGTGGTACCCAGCCGCAGGAACACAAACCAGAACGCCAGATACAGGATGGTGGCAGTTTGGCTGGGGTTTAAGATGTAAAAGAGTGCCAGGGCGAGGAAGGGGGTGCCGATGGTCAGCCAACTCTTACGCCGGCCCCAACG
>JBJHDG010000134.1:0-6952 GCA_050486425.1 Pseudomonadales bacterium
TGCTGCTGACAACGAGCACGGTGCTCCGCGCCATGGAGACTGACTGGGAGGCTGACTGGATCCAGCGCCCCGGCATTGACGCCCCGGCCGATCTCAACACGCTGTCCTGGCAACTCACCACAGCAGACGGTAATCAGCTGGGCCTGCACTTCATCGCCACGGATGCCAATCCCAGCGCGATCATTCTTTACTTGCCTGGCACGCATATGAACAGCCGTAGCCTGCTGGACAACCTGGATCAGAACACCAATCTCTGGCTGTTCCTGGCGCGGCAGCAGTTCACAATCTATGGTCTGGACTACAGGTCTCACTTCATCGCACCGGATGCCAGCCCGGCCCAGCTGGCCCGGATGGCTGACTGGGGACTGGAGACCTATGTGGCGGATGCCATCAGCGCCCTGCACCTGATCCGCACCCGGCACCCGGACAGCCCTGTATTCATCCTGGCATTCAGCCGCGGCGTCAGTCTGGGTTACGGACTCCTGTGCCAGACAGAGCAGCTGCGGCACCGACCACAAGGACTGATTGCCTTGGATGGCGGTTTCAAACTGCCGATGCGGGGCGCGTCCGAGACCTATGAGGTGGCTCTGGCTGCTTTCAACCGGCAGGGCGACTGGGCCTTGGACGTTGCCGGGCGACGCGGCTGGGAAGCCCGCGCCCAGATGCTGGAAGGCGCATTGGCCGGCAATGCAGACGCCCTGGCCGATCTGCGGCAGTCCCTGTATCGCAGCTGGGGGCCAGGCATACTGGCCAATCCCGGCGAACTCAGCGATCCCCAGGTGCTGGCGCACCTGCTGGCTGGCTATGACAGGTACTACCCGGCCCTGCAAAGCCTGCAGGCACGCCTGATCGCAACCAGTGACCAGGCGCCCCATACGGCCTTGGATGACTGCTGGGGCCGTATCAGCCAACCCATCCTGGCGGTAGCCAGCAGTAAATTTGCCGCCATCGCCCCTGGCATCCTGTATTCTGCCCAAGCCAGTGGCAGCGCGGATGTCAGCCTGATTGAGCTGGCCCAGCATGGTCACCTGGATGTACTGGTGGGGCGCCAGTCACTGTCCCTGGTCTACCAACCCGTGGCAGACTGGATTCGCCGACAGCTGGACGTCGGTGACGTAACAGGAGATGAGTCTTGAGCGCAGATGAAATGCCATTGCCAGGCTTGGTCATTGCTAACCAACAGCCAAGAGCCCGGCGTCGGGATCATAACTGGCGTTTTCTGCGGCAGTGGGTCAAACATCCCATGCGTACTGCGGCCATGCTGCCTTCCAGCCCGGCACTGGCGCGACTGCTGGTGAGTGAAATTTGCGCCAACAGCGGCCCAGTGGTGGAACTGGGCCCAGGTACGGGTGCGGTTACCGAAGCCCTGCTGGATACCGGCATCGCACCGGAGGCGGTAACCCTGCTGGAACTCAACCCGGAGTTTGCGGCACTGCTGCATGAGCAGTATCCACAGATCCGGGTGCTGCAAGGCAACGCCAAGGACCTGGACAAGTATCTGCCACCTGCCAGCATCGCCAGCGTCATCAGCAGCCTGCCCATGCTCTCGCTACCTCAGGGGGAGGTCAGGAAAATATTGCTGGCAGCGGTGAAGGTACTACGGCCGGATGGGGCGCTGTACCAGTTCAGTTACAGCCGCATCTGTCCCCTCTCCAAACCCCTGCTGGAGGATCTGGGCCTCAGCGTAACTTGCATCGGGGGTACGCTGCGCAATCTGCCACCAGCCTGGGTATTCAAAATCAACCGCATACCGCTCAACTGAATTGGCCCCGCTAGTGCAGTAAGCGGCTGTTCTTACCGAACTGACTGCGCAGAAAGTCCATCTGATCGCCCAGGATCCGGCCGCTATTGGTAAGCGCCAGGTATTCGGCAAAGTTGGGCGTGTAAGGCAGCGCCACCAATTCCATATCACATTCGTGCGGCAGACGGTTACCCTTGAAATGGTTGCAGCGCCGACAGGCTGCCACAACATTTTCCCAGCAGTCGCGGCCACCCCTGGAGCGGGGCACCACATGATCCCGGGTCAGTTCGGCGTCGGCAAAAGGACTCGCGCAATACAGACACAGATTACGATCACGCCCAAACAGTGCCTGGTTGGTTAACGGTGGCACGATACGGGCACGTTTTGCCACCCGACCCTGGCAAGCGATGATGCTGTGGATGCCCATGCTGGATTGGCAACCATCCAGGCGCGAATGCCCACCGCGAATCTGCAATACAGGTTCACCCAGTGTCCACACCACCAGATCACGCGCATACAGGCAAACCGCGTCCTGCCAGTTAACCCATTCCACCGGGTTACCAGCGACATTCAACCGCAAAATCCGCGGCGCGCGCCTGAAGGACGACAGGGTTGCGAGCATGATCAACCTCGTGACACCCAAAATCCGGCCAATAATGACCAAATTCAGCCGGTGCTGTAAACAGCAGCAGTCTGCCGCCGCTTAGTGACCTTGATGTGACGGGGGTGAATCCGTGAGCGTGCGTGCCAAGTAGGCCTTCAAACGCTGCCAGGCATTCAATGCCGGCGCGTGGTTTTGCGCCGGATCCCGATCCACGTACAGCCAGAACCCATGCTGCACATCATCATAGATATGAATATCGTTGGAGACGCCGGCAACGCGCAGCGCCTCCACAAAACGCGCCACCTGATCTGGAGGTGGCGACTGGTCCAGGCCGGCAAAGGTGCCATAGATCTCGTGATGAATATGCTGCAGCCGCTCCGGGTCATCCAACAGCCGGCCATAGAAGATGGCTGTGCCTTCATGGTTCTGGCTGCCCAGCGCATAGCTCAGGGCTACGCCACCACCGTAGCACCAGCCGATGGTGGCCACCTTGCCAGCCACGTCAGGCCGGGACTTCAGATAATGCGCCGCCGCATCCAGATTGCGCACGATCAGGTCGGGATTTGCCAGGGTCTCCTGCACCAGCGCAATGTTCTCTTCCCGGGAGCTGCCCGTGCGGCCACTGTAGAGGTCGGCGGCCAAGGCCACATAACCTTCCGCCGCCAGCGCATCGGCGGTCTGCCTGATACGATCCACCAGGCCATTCCATTCATGGATAAGGATTACCGCGCCAAAGGGTCCCTCACCCGCCGGCACGGCCAGGTACCCTTGGGTCGCTGCGTCCTCGGGGAAATAGGCCAGGGCCCGCCCTGCCGGGGGGCCAGCCTGACCCAGGATGGCTGCGGGCAGCTCATCGTCGGCAGTGGGTTGCAGGTGCACCCTACCTGCTGCCAGCGCGCCACTGGCAGCATTGCCACCAACAATGACAAGCACCAAGGCAATAACCTTCAAACCTGCGCTGCGCATGTCGCCATCCTCAGTTGACCCTTAACTTGCGCTTCCATAGAACTGACCGGACTATGTCGGTCAAAAATTATCTTTGCGCCTGCGCACTTCCGCGAACACAGTGACTGGATCCTCGCCGACAAGTTCCACCTGTGCCTGCAATGCTGCCTCCTGCACACGTAAAAACGGATTGGTTGCCTTTTCCAGCTGCAGACTGGTGGGCACCGTGGGCTTGTCGGCAGCCCGCAACTGATCAATCTCGCTGGCGCGCGCCCGCAAGGCCTGGTTATCAGGATCAACCGTCAAAGCAAAGCGGGCATTGCTCTGGGTGTATTCATGCGCGCAGTAGATCAGGGTGTCATCCGGCAGCTGCATCAGCTTGCTCAGGCTTTGCCACATCTGCGCCGGCGTACCTTCAAACAAACGGCCACAGCCCAACACGAACAAGGCATCGCCCACAAAGGCCACACCCTGGTGCGGGAAATAAAACGCAATGTGGCCACTGGTATGTCCTGGCACTTCCAGCACCTCAACCTGCAGTTCGCCCAGTTGCAACCGATCACCTTCCTTCACGCCCTGATCCAGTCCTGGCAGGCGCGCGCGATCGGCCTCGGCACCTATGACCTGGGCATTCCAACTGGCCTTGAGCGCAGCATTGCCACCAGCATGATCAAAGTGGTGATGGGTATTGAAAATGTGGGTGAGCTGCCAATTGCAGGCCGCCAGCGCCTGCTCAATGACAGCAGCATCTGGCGTATCTATGGCCGCGGTCGCACCTGTCACCGGGTCATGCACCAAAAAGCCGTAGTTATCCCGCAGACAGCTGAACATGTGCACCTGCAGCGGGGGCGATCCCAATGTCCGGGTTTCTGCAACCATCATCAGCTCCCTGAAAAATTTACCCGCCCGGAATTCTACGCGCCCGGCGCAGCCCAGTGAAAGGCAATTGGCCACGCATCCACAGCTGCTATCGGAATAGGCTAAACTTGGCTTTTTTCAGCGGGAACTTGCGGCATGACGCCAGCGTTGCAAAGCATTATCGAGTTGTTGGATGTAGAGAAAATCGAGGAAAACCTGTTCCGCGGCCAGAACCTGCCGGATATCCCGCATGTATTCGGCGGCCAGGTGCTGGCCCAGGCCATCGCCGCCGCCGACCGCACCTTGGAGGAAAGCCGTCGTCTGCACTCCCTGCACGCCTACTTCCTGCGCCCAGGCGACTGGAAGGCCAAGACGCTGTATCAAGTGGATCGGATTCGGGACGGCAAAAGCTTTACCACCAGGCGCGTGGCTGCCATCCAGCACGGCCGCGCCATTTTCAGTATGTCCGCGTCCTGGCACACCGAGGAAGCCGGCCTGGAGCACACCACACCCATGCCGGACGTGCCTTCGCCGCTATCACTGCGCTCCCAACAGGAGGCCCTGGCGGAAATCGTCAAGGCCAATCCGGAGATGGCCAAGCAAAGCGAACGCTTCAGCGCCATTGATATCCGCCAGGTGGAAAGCTACCAGTTGGCCAGCAACGAACGCCACCCGCCCTATCGCCACACCTGGGTAAAGGCCGCCGACCGGTTGCCGGATGACCCGGAATTGCACGTCTGTCTGCTGGCCTATATTTCCGACATGGATTTTATGGGCACCTCCATGCTGCCCCACGGCCGTGGCTTCGGCCCGGACCGGCGCATCCAGGGCGCCAGCCTGGATCATGCCATGTGGTTGCATCGGGATTTCCGCGCTGATGAGTGGCTGCTGTTTGCCAAATCCAGCCCCAGCGCCTATGGCGCCCGGGGCTTTGTGCGCGGGCAGTTTTTCAATGAGAAAGGTGAGCTGGTGGCCACCGCAGCCCAGGAGTGCCTGATCCGGCAGCGCGGCTAATCCGCGACTGGATCAACCAGCCGGCCGGATGCACGCGGTGCGCGTCAAAGGACGGCGAGAATATTCTCCGCCCGGCTCAGATCAAACTTGCCCGGCGCTTCCAGATTCAGGTGGGTAACTACCCCATCGTCAACAATCATGGCGTAACGCTGAGAACGCACCCCCAGACCAAAGGCACTGGCGTCCATCTCCAGACCCATGGCGCGGGTCAACTCCGCGTTGCCATCACTGGCCATGATGAGCTCATCGGCGTTCTTCTCTTGACCCCAGGCCGACATCACGAAAGGATCATTCACCGCCAGGCAGATAATGGCATCCACCCCTTTGGCCTTGATCTTGTCAGCGTTAACCACAAAACCCGGTAGATGGGCTTCGGAACAAGTGGGCGTGAAAGCGCCGGGCACGGCAAAGAGCACCACCTTGCGGCCAGCAAACAATGCCTGGGTGGTCACGGCCGTCGGGCGGCCGGCTTCCATGACATAGAGCTTGGCATCTGGCAGACGATCTCCAATTTTGATGGTCATGGCTACCTCCGGTGCAGAGAGGGTGAATGCTATGTCAGGGCTCAGCGCCAAGCAAATCTCGGCTGTTCATAATGGGCAACCCGGGTTGGCCGCCCACATAGACAGACCTCACGAAACTGGTAGAGGATGGCCGCAGTGGGGGCGGCAATATGCTGACTGCCCAAGGGCATGCGCAGCACGGGTGCAGGCAACCCGGGCTCCACGTCCAGCAGGGGCGCATCGGTACGCAATAATTCCGTCAGCGGAATCCGGTGCATGGAAGCCACTTCAGCGGGATTTGCCCTCAACCCGGTGGCGGCACCGCCCCAGACCACCACCGGCATCATCAGAAAGCCGGATCTGGTTTCAAAGTCATCCAGCCGTCCCAGCACCGCCTCAGCGCCCAGATCCAGCCCCACTTCTTCCGCCAGTTCCCGCAGGGCAGCCTGCTCCGGGGACTCCCCTGCATCCAGCCGCCCGCCCGGTAGCGCCCATTGGCCGGGGTGACTGCGCAGGGTACCGGCGCGTTTGGTGAGCAGCAGCGCCGGCGCCTTGGACCACCGCGCCTGGTTCGGCAAACCTTCCAGATCAGGACCCAAGCCGGCTTCCACCAGGGTCAGGGCCACGGCTGCCAACCGCATGGGTGGTGCGGGATCCGTTTCCACCGTGTGCAGTTCAAACCCACTCAGACGCCGCCGCAGCTGCTGGCGCAATGCCAAATCCAGTTCTGACGAGCTGGCTTCAGACATCGGCCCGTACCGCATTCCAGGCCGCCGTGGCGAAGATCCCCTTGACGCTGGCGGGTGCGGCCTGGAACTGGCCACGTACCCAATGCCGGGCGTAATCCTGGATGGGGCCACTGATGATGGGAATATAGGTCTCCGGTGGCAGCCGACGAATCCAGCCCTCCAATACAAAAGGACTGAACCAGCGAAAAATCGCCACCAGATAGGCCTGATACAGGCTCTTGAGCTCTGCTCTGGCCGCCGCCGAGAACGAGATTTCACGAAAACCCAACAGGTATCTGGCCATGTCCGGGTGGGCAGTCACCCAGTCACAGTACTGGGTGACCACCGTCTTTACACTCTGCTCGGCGTCGTGACAGCGGTACAGATGTTCCAGCAGATCGGCGTTAAGGCGCCTTATGCCATGCAGGAACAGCTCGCTGGCGATGCCCTCCTTGTTGCCAAAGTGGTGATAGATGCTGCCGGTGCTGCAACCGGCCTGGTCGCAAAGTTGCCCAATGGTGGTAGCCTCGACACCATATTTGGTAAAACAATCCAGCGC
>JBJHDG010000135.1:0-6902 GCA_050486425.1 Pseudomonadales bacterium
CCCCACCGCAGTGGCGCCGCCCTGGGCAACCGGGAAGGCGTGCGGCTGCGCTATGGCGAACTGCGTATGCTGGCCTTTGCCGCCCGCAGCATGCTCTATCGCACCGCACGTCTGGCCGATCAGGGCCAGGACATCCGCAATGAGGGCATGGCCTGTAAAATTTTCACCAGCGAAACCCTGGGCCGCATCGTGGATGACGCCATCCAGCTTTGTGGCGGCCAGGCGCTGGTGCTGGATCATCCCCTGGCGCAGCTCTATCAGCGTGTGCGCAGCCTGCGCATCGCCGAGGGCGCCAATGATCTGCTGCGCATCAACCTGGCCCGAGGCGCACTGGAATTCGATCAGGGCCGGATTTGAACAGGAGACCACCGATGACCCGCTTCCCCTTCGCAACCTTGTCAGCTGCACTGCGGTTGGCTGTGCTGTGCCTGCCTAGCCCGCGCCTGGGAAGTCTGCGCTGGCCGCTGCTGCTGGCCGTGCCGGTGCTGGCAAGCGGCTGTGTCTGGGTGCGTCTGGATGATGCTGGCGCCGCCGTGTTGCAAGGCACGGCCGACAGCGTGACCGCGTGCCGGGAGATCGGTGAAGCCAGGGCCCATACCCTGGATCGCATGCTGTTCCGCCGTAGTCGCGCCAAGGTGCAGGAAGAGCTCCTGGTGCTGGCCAGCAACGAAGCCGCCACCATCGGGGGTGACACCATCGTCCCTGTGGGCAGGCCGGTGGACGGCCGGCAGACCTTCAAAGTGTATCGCTGCCGCAGTTAAGCCGGACCGCGGCCGCCATGGCGCTCCGCATTGTCGGCACGTGCCGCCTCGGGCTTGCGCAGCAGCACATACAGCGCCCCGGTACCGCCCTGCTGGCGCTGCGCGCTGTGCAGGGCAATCACATCCGGATGCTGGGGTAACCAGAAGGCAACATGGCTCTTGATCCGCGCTGGTGTGGCGCCACGCTCACCGCGGCCATGCAACACCAGCACCATGCGTTGCCCCCGCGCCAGCGCCTGCTGCAAAAAAGCAAACAAAGCCGTGCGCGCCTGGCGCACACTGTGCCGGTGCAAATCCAGGCTGTCCTCGACCGGATAGCGGCCCTGGCGCAATTTGCGAAACACCGCCTCCTGCACCCCGGTTTTTTTCCAGGCCAATACATCATAAGGCTGCAGCTGGGGCACTTCAGTCAGCTGAAAGGGGTTCGGATCCAGCGCAGGTGCCGGCTGCGCCAGGGCCTGGCGTCTGGCCGCCGCCTTGACCAGGCTGCCGGTATCGTCCTTGCGCAGCACCGCGCGTTGTTTGGCTTGCAGCGGCGCCACATCCTGCATGGCAGCGCGAAACAGATCGGCAGCCTTCGCATGATCTTCAGTATCCGGCCCATGGTCTTCAGGTTTATCTTTTTTCTGCATCACCACTCCCTGCAACCCTGGCCTACACAGGCACCGACGGCAACGCAGCCGAGCGACTCCCCGCCAGTGGCAGGTTGTCCTGGGCATGGTAACTGAACACCAAAGAGAGCTTTAGATGCGGGGTCTGATTGCGGCCAGCAGCATGCAGCAGGCGACTGTGAAACAGCAGCAGATCCCCAGGTTGCAGCTGCAGGCCCAGCGCCCGTGCCAGCAACGACTGGTTGTCAGGGTGCTCCGGGCGCAGAAACAACTGGGCATCGTAGTTGTCCTGGGGCAGATGCAAACAATGGCTGCCCGGAATCAGCTGCATGCCACCATTTGTCGGTGTCTCTTCGCCCAGAGGCCACCAGGCAGTGACCAGATCCGGGCGGGTAAAGCGCCAGTATCTGTTGTCCTGATGCCAGTGGGTGGCGCTGCTGAAGCCCGGGTGCTTGGTCATGATGCAGTTGTGATGGCTCTGGGTGAGCGCCAGCGTCGGCCCCAGCAGCTGCTGCAGTACCGGCAACAGCGCTGGCAAACGGGCCTGGGCCTGGAACAGGCGGTGCCGGGCATAGGCGCCCAGCAGCCGACGCGGGGTGACTCCACCCGGCGCCTGCCGACTGACGGGCGCGCCCGGATACCCCAGATCAGCCTCGTACTCCAGCGGCGGGCGCGCCGCTTCCAGCTCCGCCAGCGCCTGTTGCCGCAGCGCGGCGATCTGCGCCGGTGCAGCAAAGTTTCGCAACACCAGATAACCCTGGGTGGCAAACTCCGCTTGCAGTTCACTGAGCACCAGCCCGGCCGAGGTCAAACGCTGTACTTCCCGCATGTCTGCTTCCATTTGACGTCCATGCTGCGCCAACTTGTTACACTCAGGCGCAGTGTAACAGGCCGGCCTTGCTGCCGGCTTGGACCCCGGTAGCCATGGGAGCGTGCAATGGATTTTGAGCAAATAAAACTGATCGGCGTGGTGGGCGGTGGCGTCATGGGCGGCGGCATTGCCCAGGTCATGGCGGTAGCGGGTTACCAGGTGATCATCCGGGATCTTACCCAGGAGATTCTCGACGATACCCGCACCGAGATCTGCGATCGCAAGTGGGGTCTCAAACGCAGCGTGGAGAAAGGCAAGCTGGGCTTTGACCAGGCCACCGCCGCCATGGCACGCATCGACTACAGCACCGAGCTGGCGGCACTTGCAGCCTGCGACCTGATCATTGAGGCCATTCCGGAGAAGCTGGAACTGAAGCAAGCACTGTTCGCCGAGCTGGACCGGCTGGTAAAACCTGAAGCGTTGCTGGCCTCCAACACTTCCGGCCTGGTGATTGCTGAAATCATGGACCAGGTTTCTGCCTCACGGTCACCCCAGTGTCTGGGTATGCATTTCTCCAACCCGGTGCCCGTCATGCGCATGTGTGAACTCATTCATACCCCAGCTACCAGCAATCAAACCCTGGCGGCGGTGAGCGCGGTGGCGGAAAACATCGGTAAGGTGGTGTGCTTGGTCAAAGACACGCCAGGCACCTATGGCTTTATCCTGAACCGGGTGTTTGCAGCTGCCGCCCGGGAAGCACGCCAGATCGTGGCAGACGGCATCGCTACCCCGGAAGATGTGGACAAGGCCATGATGACCGGCCGGAACTGGCCGGCCGGGTTCTTTGGCGCCCGCGGTGGGATCGGCAAACGCTGGTAAGCCGGCGCCAGGTCACACCTCGAGTGCGACCGGCTTTGACCACCGCAACATCCAGGGCCGGAATGGCTGGCATCACCCCGGTCAGCGACTACACTGACCTGAAGATGCGTTAAGGTGCTGCTGTGCAAGGACAGACTGCAAGGCCCCCGCTTATGCTCAAGGAAGCCGGCGCTCAGCCGGGCCTCATGCTGTTGATACAGGGACTCCTGTTGGCGCTGGTGCTGACTGCGCAGCCGGCAGCGGGTGCAACGACCGCCGTGGATGTCAGCGAGCCCGTGGCAAAACGCGACCTGTTCGAAGCACTGTATTTCGCTCCCGGTGATTACCAACAGATGGGGCTGCCGCCAGCGGCGGAAGATTTCCGGCCAGTCCATGCGGAGGTCAGACCCCTGCTGCGCAACCGTCAGGGCCACTGGTTTCGCCTGACCCTGACCAATTCCTCGGCGCAACCCCGCCAGTATTTGTTGGAACTTACCCATCCTCGCCTGGACCTGCTGTCGGTGCGACTGCACAGCAACGGCGACCTGCTGGCCAGTCATCGCATGGGTTTTATAGAGGCCAATCAGGGCCAGCCAGTGCACTTTATCAATCCGGTGATCCCCATTGAAATGGCACCCAACAGCACACTGGATGTGCAGTTCTATGCCCGGTCGCGCCTGAACCTGTTGTTCGAGGTACGTCTATGGACGCCGGCAGCTTTCAATATCCACCAGTCGAACTACAGCATAATCACCGGTATCGCTTTCGGCACATTGCTGATCCTGGCGCTCTATCACCTGGTGGTGTTTGCTGTCACCAAAGAACAGAATTTCCTGGCGCTGGGCGTGCTGACGTTTGCCATCTTTGCCTGGCAATTTATCGGTCATGGTTTCGGTAGCCTGTTACTTTGGCCAGACCTGCCATCGTTGAACGCACCACTGAGCATCCTGTCGGTGCCACTGCTACTGGCCGCCCTGACTTGGTTTTCAAAATGCTATTTGCGGCCAGCCGCCCCCTTGCTGAACCGCGTACTGCAGGGAATGCTCTACTTCCACCTGATTGCCGCGTTGTTGCTTACAGTACTGGTCCGCTACGCCAGCGTACCCTCGCTGCTGCATCTGCTGAGCCTGACCATCATCGTGATCAGTGGCGTTGTGCTAACCATGACCTGGCAGGGCCACAAACAGGCCAAGTATTTGCTGCTGGGGTTGTCGCCATTCATTGTTATGACGCTATACGTAGCGGGTGGACGCGCCCTGGGTATCCTCCTACCCATCAATCATGCCATGCTGTTTGGCTTGGTGGGTGGCAACCTGCTGGCAATCGGGCTGGCTGCTGTGGTTTCCGGCCGCATTCGGGAAATCTGGTCGGAACGCTACGAGGCCCGTAATGACGCCCTGGCCGCCAACTTCCGCGCCCGCGAATCCGAGTACCGCGCCTCGCTGGCCGCCCAGGAGAACGAAGCCAAGAGCTCATTTCTGGCCACCATGAGCCACGAGATCCGCACGCCCATGAACGGCGTATTGGGCATGGCGGAACTGCTGCAAAGCACCAAGTTGGATGACCAACAGCAGTACTATATTGCCACCCTAAAACGCTCCGGTGAGGCGCTGCTGAGCATCCTGAATGATGTACTGGACTACTCCAAGGCCGCCGCCGGCCGTATGGAGTTGGAAGTGCTGGACGTGGATCTACTGGAAGTACTGGATGACCTGCAACTGCTCTACAAGGAACACCTGCAGCGCAAATCCATCGACTTCTACATCTATGTGCAACCCGGCGTGCCCCTGATATTCCGCTCAGATCCCACGCGTTTGAAACAGATTCTTGGCAACCTGCTAGCCAATGCCATCAAATTCACCGTAACCGGCGAAGTCAGCATCAACGTCAGCCTGCAACCAGGCGCCGACAACCTGCTGGCATTTCAGGTAAAGGACACGGGAATCGGCATCTCCAAGGAAGATCAGGCACAGTTGTTTCAACGCTTTCGGCAGGCGGACTCCTCCATCAGCCGCAAGTTTGGTGGCACAGGACTGGGGCTGGCCATTAGCAAGCATCTGGCGGAATTGTTGGGTGGCGATATCAGCGTGGACAGCATGCCTGGCCGCGGCTCCACCTTTACCGTTAGCCTGCACATGGAACCCGTGGCCAAGCCGCTGCCCAGCTTTCCAGCAAAACTCATGGTGCTGGTTTCCGATGACTCCAAACTGGTGGAGTCCATCGGTCTTGTTGTCGCACGCTTTGGGGTAGCGTTTGAACATGTCGATGGCCCCGAAGAGCTGGCTGATTATGACGCCCAGCGTATCGATATGCTGCTGCTGGATGAATTTTCCATTGAGGGTTGCGAGGAAGAAATTCTGAGCCATTGGCCCCAGGCCCGGTTGCTAATGGAAGACAGCAACAACCGCATGGCCCTGGGTCGTCCGTTCCAGTTTCACAAGCTGCTGCGACTGCTGGAAGATCAGGCCAACGTCCAGACGCCGGCAGAAATTGAGAAGCCATTGGAGGGCCTTGGTGTGCTGGTGGCAGAAGACAATGCCACCAATCGCCTGGTGGCCGGCAAGTTGCTGAGCAACTGGGGCGCCACTGTGCACTTTGCGGAAGACGGCCGCGAGGCGGTGGAACTGTTCGAGCAGCTGGCAGAGCAAATTGATCTGGTGTTGATGGACTGTGAAATGCCGGTGGTGGATGGCTATCAAGCCACCCGCGCCATCCGCGCCCTGGCCACTGATATGCAGCGCTCACAGCCGCCCATCATCGCCCTTACGGCCCACGCATTGCAGGAATTCCGTTTGCGCGCGGAAGAAGCCGGCATGAACGATTACGTTACCAAACCCATCGACAAGGCGGTGTTGCTGGCTGCGCTGCAAGCCCACCTGCAGCAACATCCTCTGCGCCGAACTGGCTAGGTTGCAGATTCGAACAAGCCTAACTGCTGCATTTGCCCAGGCACCCGGAACAGATCCGTGCGCAGCGCCGGTAGTTTCTTATCCAACAGCCCCTGCCGCTTGAGTGCGGTGCGAAAGCGCTGCGCCAACAGCTCCGCATAAACACCAGTGCCCCGGTGCCGCACCCCGAACTGGGATTGGTTGTCGCTGCCACCGCGCATTTCCCGCAATCTTGCCATCACATGGGCTGCCTGCTGGGGCCGATGCTGGGTCAGCCAAGCCTGGAATAGACCTTTCACTTCATGGGGCAGCCGCAGCAGACTGTAACCCAGGAACTGGGCGCCAGCGTCGGCGCTGCGTGCCACCAGGGTCTCCAGTTCATGATCCGTGAGCACCGGGATCACCGGTGCAATCAGCACGCCCACGGGCACCTTCGCATCGCGCAACTGCCGCACCAGTTGCAGGCGCCGGGCCGGGCCAGCTGCCCTGGGCTCCAGTCGCGCCTTCAGGGCCAAATCAAAGGTGGTAATACTGATCAATACTTGCGCCAGACCCTGCCGGGCCAGGTCGGCAAGCAGATCCAGATCCCGATCCAGCAGGCTGCCCTTGGTGATGATGCTCAGGGGATGGCGATAGCTAAGTAAGGTGGCCAGCAGGCTGCGGGTAATGCCCAACTGCTTTTCCACCGGCTGATAAGGATCCGTGTTGCTGCCCAGTACAATCTGTTGGCACTGGTAGCCGGGCGCCTCCAGGGCCTTGCGTAACAACTGCACTGCATCAGGCTTGTAGAAAATCCGTTGCTCGAAATCCAGGCCGGGGGACAAATCCAGATAGGCATGGCTGGGTCTGGCATAGCAGTAGATACAACCATGCTCGCAACCCTTGTAGGGGTTGATGGACTGGGCAAAGGGCAGATCCGGGGACTGGTTGCGGCTGATGATGGACTTGCTCTTGTCCACCAGCAGCTGGGTGC
>JBJHDG010000136.1:0-6895 GCA_050486425.1 Pseudomonadales bacterium
GTCTTGTTCACATGCTGGCCACCGGCGCCGGAAGCGCGGAAGGTATCCACCCGCAGCTCGGCCTTGTTGATGGCCACTTCATCCACCGCCTCCGGTTCCGGTAACACGGCCACGGTACAGGCCGAGGTATGAATCCGGCCCTGGGCTTCGGTTTCCGGCACCCGCTGCACCCGGTGCGCACCGGATTCAAACTTCAGTTGCCGGTATACATCCTTGCCTTCCACCCGGGTGATGATTTCCTTATAGCCACCATGGTCCCCAGGCCGTTCGCTCAGCACCTCCAACAGCCAGCCCTGCTGCTCGGCATAGCGGGCATACATGCGAAACAGATCGCCGACAAAGATCGCAGCCTCATCACCGCCGGTGCCCGCCCGAATCTCCAGGAACACGTTGGCACTGTCGTCCGGGTCCCGGGGCAGTAACAGGGTTTGCAGGTTTCCCAATGCCTGCTCGCGGGCGGCGGCCAAGGCTTCGGCATCGCTACGCGCCATATCCCGCAGTTCGGGATCCGCATCCTGCAGCAGGGCCTGAGTGCCCTGGAGTTCGGCATCTGTCTTTTGCAGCTGCTGATAGGCCTGGATCACGGGTTCGATCTCGGCGAATTCCCGTGACAGCAGCGTGAACTGCTCGCGCTGCCCGATGATGTCCGGATCCGCCAGCATGACCGCCAGCTCTTCGTGGCGATCGCGCAGGTCGTCGAGTTTGTGTTGCATGGACGCAGAAAGCGGCAGAGCAGGCAGCGACATGAATAGAGTTACCGTTGCGAATCCAGATTGTAGAGGGCGCGTATGTAGTCCAGCAGATCCCCATGGCCATTGGCGCTGGCCTCGCGGATGGCAATGGTGGGTTGATGAATCAATTTGTTGGTGAGGTTGCGCGACAGTTGTTGCAGCACCTGTTCCGGGCTGATGCCGGTTTTGAGTTGGGTCAGCGCCCGCTCCAGCTCCTGGATCTGGATCTGTTCCGCCTGGCCGCGAAAGGCCGTGAGCAGGTGCTGGGCATCACGAATACGTTTCTCCCGGAAATAGCGCTCGGCACCTTCGATAATGATGGCTTCGGCGGTTTCCGCGGCCCGGTTGCGATCCGCCATATTCATTTGGATGATGTCGGTGAGATCGTCAATAGAGTACAGGAAGACATCGTCCAGCTCTGCCGCAAGCGGATCAATGTCTCTGGGCACGGCGATGTCCACCATGAACAGCGGGCGGAATTTGCGCCGTCGCATGGCGGCGGCCACCGCGGCCGCATCCAACACATGATCGGGGCTGCCGGTGGAAGCGATCACCACGTCGTACTGGTGCAGAACTTCGGCGGCGGCGGTCAGCGGCAGGGCCTGACCGCCGAATTTGGACGCCAGTTGTTCGGCGTTGCCCAGGGTGCGGTTGGCAATATCCATACTGGCCACGCCCGCCTGCTGCAGATGATGCGCCACCAGTTCGATGGTTTCGCCGGCGCCCAGTAACAGGGCGCGGCTGGCGCGCAGATCGGAAAAAATCTGCTGGGCCAGACTCACCGCCGCATAGGCCACCGACACCGGATTACGGCCGATATCCGTATCCGTGCGCACCCGCTTGGCAATGTTGAGGGTGATCTGGGACAGCAGGTGCAGTTCCGGCCCCAGGGTGCCGGCCCGGCGTGCCAGGTCATAGGCATCCTTTACCTGGCCCAGGATCTGTGGCTCGCCCAACACCTGGGAATCCAGGCCGCTGGCCACGCGCATCAGATGTCGGGCCGCGTCCTGATCCCAGTGCGCGTAGCTGGCGTCGAGAATGCTGTACTTGTCCACCTGCCGCTGATTGGCCAGCCAAACCGCCAGCGGCTCCGGATCGGCGCCTTCCAGCGCGCAGTAGAACTCGGTACGGTTGCAGGTGGAAAGGATGGCCACTTCACCCACGCCCGGGATATGGCCCTGCAGATTGTGCAGGGCGCCCAGCAGGGATTCCTCCGGAAACGCGATGCGTTCCCTGAGGTCGATGGGTGCCGTGCGAAAATTCAGCCCGTAGGCGAGAATGGCCATGCGTTGTCTATGCGGACTCGATGGTGAACTCAATCGGCGGATCATATCAAACTCCCGGCCCGGGCCGGATTGTGGAAGTACCCGGGGTGGCCATGGGAATTGGCAGGCGGACCGCGGTTGTCTGGCTGGCGGCGCTGCTCTGCCTCGGGTTGGTCAGTGGCTGCGCCTGGTTCGGCCCCAGGCCGGCGCCCCTGACAGAAGCTGGTTTCGCGCTGCAGGGCAAGCTGGGGGTGCGGCAGGGGCGGGAAGGCTTCTCGGCCAACTTTATCTGGCGCCAATACCAGCACGGGTTTGACATCGAGCTTTGGGGGCCGCTGGGCCAGGGCCGCACCAGGCTGCAGAGCCAAGGTGACGGCCTGCTGATCACCAGCGCCCAGGGTGAACAATTCCACGAGCCGGATACCGCCCAGGCCATGGCCTATTGGCTGGGCGTGTCCATACCGCTGGCGGTGCTGCAGCACTGGATTCAGGGGCAGCCGGCGCCCGCCCATCCGCTGACAGGGGCGGTGTGGGATAGCCAGGGCAACCTGCAGCAGCTGGAGCAACTGGACTGGCAACTGGAATTTTCTGACTACCGGCTGCCGGACCAGGCCACCGCGACCAGCAACCTGCGGCAGCTGCCCGGGCGCGTCCGCGCCCTGCAGGCGGACACCCAGGTCACCATTGTCTCCCGCCATTGGGGCCTGTCCGGCGATCTGGAGTAAAACCTGCGTTCAGCCCCACGCGCCGTTTGACAGGGCCTGGCGCCATCCTCAAAATACCGGCCTCCCGCGCACCAGGGTCGGTTTATTACCAGGTGCCGGGCATCCTCTATCCGATCTCATGGTGGCTGTTGCTGCGGTGGATCAGGATTTTTGGGGCGTCGCCAAGCGGTAAGGCACCGGGTTTTGATCCCGGCATTCCCAGGTTCGAATCCTGGCGCCCCAGCCACTTCAAGCAGGCGAACAAGGCAGTCGCAACGGGGTTTTACTGTGCCAAACCTGATGATCTTTGCCGGCAACTCCAATCCCAGCCTGGCGACGCGGGTCGCCCGCGAGTTGCGTATTGAGCTGGGTAGTGCCGACGTTTCCAAGTTCAGCGATGGTGAAATCTGCGTGGAACTGGAAGCCAATGTGCGCGGCCGTGACGTCTTCCTGCTGCAATCCACCTGTGCACCCACCAATGACAACCTGATGGAACTGATGATCATGGCCGATGCGATCCGGCGTTCCTCCGCCGCGCGCATGACTGCTGTGATTCCCTATTTTGGTTATGCGCGGCAGGATCGGCGACCGCGCTCCGCCCGCGTTGCCATCAGCGCCAAGGTGGTGGCGGACATGCTGGCCGGGGTAGGCATCGACCGCATGATGACGGTGGATCTGCATGCCGACCAGATTCAGGGTTTCTTCCACATGCCGGTGGATAACGTCTATGGCTCGCCGGTGCTGGTGGATCATGCCCTGGCGCAGGACTATCGCGATCCCATTGTGGTGTCGCCGGATGTGGGCGGCGTGGTGCGCGCCCGTGCCATCGCCAAGCAGATCCATGATGTGGATCTGGCCATCATCGATAAGCGCCGACCGCAGGCCAATGAATCCCAGGTCATGAACGTGATCGGTGACGTCAGCGGCCGCACCTGTATTCTGGTGGACGATATTGTCGATACCGCGGGTACCCTCTGTGCCGCTGCCGATGCGCTGAAAGAACGTGGCGCGATTGCCGTGGTGGCCTATATCACCCACCCGGTGCTTTCCGGCAAGGCGATCGAGCGTATCAACGCCTCGCACCTGGATCGGATGGTGGTGACCGATACCATTCCGCTCAATGCCGCGGCGGCGGCCTGTGAGAAAATTGAGCAGCTCAGTATGGATCGCATGCTGGCCGAAGCCATCCGGCGCGTGAGCAATGAAGAATCCATTAGTGCCATGTTTCGGTAAATGTTTCGGTAAATGTTTCGCCTAACTGCTTGCGGTTGCAGCCGCAGGCGACAGAATCCGGCAAGCGCCGGTGTCCGGGCAGGGAAAGGTCGCAATCCCTGCCTTTAATTACTGTGACAACCTGGAGAAAACCGATGTCGCAAACTATTGAACTTAACGCCCAGGCCAGGGCTGACGTGGGGAAGGGTGCGAGCCGCCGCCTGCGTCGTGATGGCGCCCGTGTTCCTGCCATTCTGTATGGTGGCGGCGAACCCGCGCAGTCATTGACCCTGGACTTTTTCGAACTCACCAAGGCCATGCAGCTGGAATCTTTCTATTCCCAGATCGTTACCTTGCATGCCGAAGGCAAAGCCCAGGCTGTGGTGGTGAAGGATGTGCAGCGCCATCCCGCCAATGAGCGGGTGCAGCATATCGACTTTCAACGTGTGCGCGCCGATCAGACCGTAGATGTGCATGTACCGCTGCACTTCATCAACGAAGATGGCTGTGTGGGTGTGAAGCAGGGTGGTGGCTCCATTCGTCATGCCATTATCGAAGTGTTGGTGCGCGCGTTGCCGGCAAACCTGCCGGAGTTCATCGAAGTGGATGTGGCCAACCTGAATGTGGGGGAATCCCTGCACCTGTCCGATCTGAAAGTCGCCACCGGTGTAGAGCTGGTGGAACTGTCCCATGGTGCGGATCACGACCAGGCCGTGGTCAGTGTACAGCCGCCCCGTGGCAGCAGCGCTGACAGCGAAACCGCCACCGCGACCGAATAAGGTCAGCGCGGAAGTCCGCACCTGTGACTGGTATCCGCATGCTGGTGGGCCTGGGCAATCCAGGCGCCGCCTATGCGCAAACCCGACACAACATAGGTGCGGACTATCTGCTGCATTTGGCGCAGCAGTTGCGGGCACAGTTTCAGAACGAATCCAGATTCAAAGCCCAAATCGCACGCGTGGTGCTGGCCGATGAGGATGTGCGGCTGGTGCTCCCCACCACCTATATGAATCTCAGTGGTCAGGCCGTGGGCGCGCTGGCGCACTTTTACAAGCTGCAACCACCGCAGATATTGGTGGCGCATGATGAGATGGCGTTTGCACCTGGCCAGTTCCGTTTGAAGCAGGGTGGTGGCGCCAATGGCCATAATGGGCTTATCAGCATCATTGAAGCCCTGGGTATGCAGCAGGATTTTCTGCGCCTGCGTATTGGTGTCGGTCATCCGGGAGATCGCAGCAAGGTGACCGCCTATCTCACGTCCCAGCGCCTGCCGGCCGCTGAGCGCGAATTGATTGAAGCCGGTTTTGCCGCGGTGGATGCGCAGCTACCCCTGCTGGTGGCGGGTGAACTGGGCAAGGCCATGAATCAGCTGCATGCGCAGGATCAGTCTTAACACGAGGAATCGGTATGGGTTTCAAATGTGGCATTGTGGGTCTGCCCAATGTGGGTAAATCCACCCTGTTCAATGCCCTGACCAAGGCGGGCATCGATGCTGCCAATTTTCCGTTCTGCACCATCGAGCCCAATACCGGCATGGTGCCCGTGCCGGATCCACGCCTGGATCAGATTGCGGCGCTGGTAAAACCGGAGCGCGTGGTGCCCACCACCATGGAATTCGTGGACATTGCCGGCCTGGTCGCTGGGGCGTCCCAGGGTGAAGGCCTGGGCAACCAATTTTTGTCGCATATTCGTGAGACCCAGGCCATTGCCCATGTGGTGCGCTGTTTTGCCGATGACAATGTGATTCATGTGGCGGGGCGGGTGTCGCCGCGGGATGACATCGACGTGATTGATACCGAGCTGGCCCTGGCTGATCTGGAAACCGTGGAGCGGGCGTTTGAGCGTAACCGCCGCGCCGCCAATGCGGGTGACAAGGATGCCAAGGCATTGATTGATGTGCTCGGCCTGGTGCGTGAAGGCTTGAACCAGGGGCGGTCGGTACGGGCATTGGGGTTGACGGAGGAGCAACGTGCAAGGCTGCGCGACTATCATCTGATCACCGCCAAGCCGGTAATGTTTATCGCCAACGTGGCAGAGGATGGCTTCAGCGATAATCCCATGCTCGCCGAGGTGGAACAGATTGCGCGGGAACAGGGTGCCATTGTGGTACCCATCTGTAACAAGCTGGAAGCCGAAATTGCCGAGCTGGAAGATGATGAGCGGGCCGAGTTTCTGGCGGACTTGGGTATGACCGAACCCGGTCTGAACCGGGTTATCCGCGCTGGTTACAGTCTGCTGGGCCTGCAGAATTATTTCACCGCTGGCCCGAAAGAGGTGCGGGCCTGGACCATCCGCGCCGGTACCCGGGCGCCCCAGGCGGCCGCGGTGATCCACACGGATTTTGAGAAGGGGTTTATCCGCGCCGAAGTGATCGCCTTTGCCGATTTCATAGCCTGCGGTGGCGAACAGGGCGCCAAGGATGCCGGCAAGTGGCGCCTGGAAGGCAAAGACTATGTGGTACAGGATGGAGATCTGATTCACTTCCGCTTCAATGTGTAGGCCTTGGCGGCACTGGTCACATCCACTGCACCTGACTCTGGCCCTTAACCCTTGACTGGGTTAATTTCGGTTGTGATGACCGAAACCTCCGCCAGTACGCCTGTTACAACTGTCTCGTTGGAAGACGGCGAGCGGGAATTGGCGCGCAATCAGGCCAATCGCCTGCGCATGCTGCTGGCAGGTGCCGGCCTGTACGGCTGTAACGTGCTGGTGCTGTCGGCGTTCTGGTGGCTGGGCGTCATCGCCTGGGTGCATGTGTTCAACTACGCACTGATGTCGGCAGCGATCATCATCTTCACCCTGGGCCTGGTCTGGAGCGGCCTTAATCTGCGCCTGAAAGATCCCAGCTTTGCTGCCCCAGCCATTTTCATCTCCATCTGGCCGTCCCTGTATGTGATGTACCAGGTCACTGAGCCCCTGGCCCGAGTACCCTTTCTGTTGATGGCGGTGTTGATTTTGTTGGCCGGTGCCATGAGCCTCACCT